>JASHVN010000280.1 GCA_030044555.1 Xanthobacteraceae bacterium
CAAGGGGGGCAGGCGTCGACGAATCTCTTTCAACGCAAATGAAGCGTCGCGCGCGACGCCCCCTCCACCATCCTGCTGCGTAGGATGGTCCCCCTCCCCCGCTTTCGCGGGGGCGGATAAGTGAGATCGTTCTCGCGGCGCGTTTTTTGTTCGCGTCCGAGCTTTGTCAAACAGCGAAAGAAAGACCTCCCGAACAAACAAGGAAGGGAGGCGGAGCGCCGAGAGGCGCATCCATCCAATGGCCGCACCGCATATCCAAGCGTTGCCGCCCGAACATGCGCGGGGCGCGGCTGCGGGCATCTCGGCGCCCGCTCGCCTTCCGGCGCTCCACCGCGGCACTCGCCAAGTTTTTAGGCTTGGCTCAGCTCCGGACCCGCGCTTCATGAGAGCACGAATGGGTTTTTGCCGTTCCGCTCCCCGGGCAGCGAGCTCCTCGCGGGCCGGTCGTAGTGCCAGCCGGGCGGGTTCCGGAAGCCGCCCGGGAGCGGTGTGCGAGACCGCGCGCGGGCTTCCGCGCTCGCTCCGCTCTCAAGATCGCATCCGGAAAGCGCCCTTTCGGCGAGCGAGCGGCGTCGCTTCTACCTAGTGCGTGACAATTGTCAAGTGTTGTCTCTACAAAGGTGACCTCAATTTGATTTTACGAGGGTTTTCGGATCGGCCTTGGGCCAAGGCGGCGCCTGATCTTGTGACTTTCGATGAGGGCTCGCGAATCATGTGAACGTCATGGCCGGATCGGGATCCCAGCCGCGCGAGCGCGGCTGGGGACCCCGTGTCCCGGCCATCCACGTCTTTTGGCTCGTGTCCCGCCAAGACGTGGATGCCCGGCACGAGGCCGGGCATGACGGTCAGAATCATCGCGGCTTCTTTGCATCGGCGACAGGATGCGCCGCAAGCAAACCTGTCGTCTTTTAGTTTACCATGTATAGCGCCGCGTTCCCGAGCCGGCGTAGAAACAGATAACCGCCAGCGCCTTGGCGCACGCCCGTTAGAAGTTTCGCTAACCATCGCTCTCCGTCACGATTTCTTTGCCGTGTCCGTTTGCCGCTTCTTCAGCGGCGCGGCGGCAAAACGGGCGCGACATAAGAACTGGGGACAAACGAAATGACACGGCGTCAAAAAGAGACGAGCTACCTGAGAGAAGTTCTGCGTTGGCTCCGGCAATACTGGACTGACTGAACTTCCGCCACTGTCGCACGATGCGATCGCGCCAAACGCTAAAGCGCGATGATTTGAAGATGAATCATCATCGCGCTTTAGCTCTTTAGTCTGCGCATGATCCCTCGGATCACGCCCGAGGACATGCTTTTCGGAAAACCGCTTCACACTTTTCCGGATCATGCTCCAACAATAAGCCAAAGCAGAATGGCGATTCAAATAAAACCCATTCCGCTCTAGTGTGGTGGATTTGAAGTTCCTAAGATCCGGCGGCAAGCTCGAGTAGGAACTTCAAATCCAAAAAGCCACACTAGAATCATTAAATTGCCAGTGTCCCCTTTGATTCCGAAGTTCGCATCGGAGCCGCTGCCAGCACATGCGAACTTCGGAATCGGGACACTAGCTCTTCGGCGCGCGTAAGATCTTTGCAGCCAGCGCCGCACGCATGTTGTATGGAAAATCGAACGCGGCAAGATGGCGGCGCAAATGCTTCTCGCCACAGTGCAGCGTTATTATCCCTCGAGCATAGCAGCGAGCCGGCGGCCTGCCTCGCTAACAGCGGCATCCCACTGGCCGAGCCGCTCCTGCGCGACGGCCTCGACTGAAGGATACCACAGCGCCCGGCCGTCCCTGGCGGCCCAATACCAAGGATAGCCGCAGGGCACGAGAACGATGCCGGGCCTGCCGAGAGCGCCGGCAACATGGATGGCGAAGCTGTCGGCGGCGACCACGGCGTCGAGATTGGCGACCGCTGCGATCATCTCGGCCGGAGCTTTGATGTGAACGCCGGCGTCGATGGGGCGCGAATTTCGCCGCAAGTCGTGCCGGAATTCGTCGGTCACCAGGCTCACCGGCGTCGCATTCTCGGGCAACAGCCCGGTGATCTGCTCCATCGAAAGGCCAAGCGGTCCGCCGTCCCATACGATGCCGACCAGAGGCCGCGGAAACTCGGCAAGGGCATCGCGCCATTTGGCTAACAGCTGCGGCTCGGTCCGCAGATAGGGAATATCACCGGCCACCGTATCGGCGTCGGGGGCGAACATCCGCAGCAATGCCGGCAGCGGCGTGACCGAAAGCGGTGGTGCAGGTTCGTCGGGAATGATTTGCTCTTTCAAACTGGCGAGCAGTGTCTGGTAACGCGGTTCAGCCACGACGCGCACCACTTGCTTGGCGGCAAGCCGGTTCACCAGGCGCGCGAGCACCACGAATTCGAGCGCGCCGGTGGTCGGCGGCACGGCCACCCGCGAGACGTGCGGCAAGGCGCCCGGCTCACGCGGAGGAAATCGGCCGAGCGTGAGCTCCAAGCTCAGCTTCAGCGCCCGGATCGCCTCGTTGTTCGGCTTTAGCCGCAAGGCGTGGTCGGCGATCTTGACGGCGTCCTCGAACCGGCCGGCCAGTTGCAGCGCCCGCGCCAGCGACAGCGCGGGGGCTGGATCGGATTGGCGCGTGCGTACGACCTGGCTGAGTTCGGCGATTCCGCGTTCCACGTCGCCTCGTGCGATCATGACGCGAGCGATGATCTCGCGCGCGCCCAAATGGGCCGGCGCATAAGCGAGCAGCTTGCGGCACGTGGCCTCGGCCTCGGCCCATAGCCCGGCGGCAGCCCGGCAATAAGCGAGATGCTGTAGCGCCGACGAATCAAGCGGCGCGCGCAGGTGCGCCCGCTCGGCAAGCTCCAGGGCGCGGTCAAATTGTCCGCGCGTGATGTAGAGCGCGGACAGATTGCGCAACGCTGCCGGATCGTTCGGCGCCAGCTCGAGTGCCCGCAGCAACGCGGCCTCGGCGGCCGAGCGGTTGCGCGCTGCGAGGTCGATCACGCCGAGTTGGACAAACGCGCGCGCTTTGGCGGGATCATGACGCACGGCCGCCTCGGTCAGCGCGCGCGCTTGCGCGATGTCGCCGCGGCCCATGAGCGCGCGCGCCAGCGCCAGCTTCATATCCTCGTTGTCTGGGGCGAGCGCCGCGGCGCGCTCCAGGCAGACCACCGCCTCGTCGAAACGCCCATGCAGTTCATGGGCGATCCCCAGATTGGCAACAAGCTCGGCATGGTCGGGATAGGCGGTTGCGGCCTCGGCCAACAGATCAAACGCGGTTCCGATCCGCCGCCGCGCCAGCTCCAGGCCGGCCCGCGCATTGAGCGCATCCGGATCGCCGGCGCCGCTGCCGATGTCGCGCAGCACCGCTTCCGCTTCGTCGAGCCGCCCTCCGGCAATGAATTCCCGCACGGCTGCGACGCGGTCACGCATGGTCGGGGCATGGCTCACCGCCGCTGGCATGCGTTCACGCCACCATCACGCGCTTGCCGTCGATGCGGACATCTTCGGTCACACTGATGACCTTGCTGTGCGCCGTCTCGGTGGCGATTCCGGAAATGCTGGTCGACTGCATTTCCGCCTGCAGCGAGTCCATGCGATCGACGATGGCGAAGCGCTCGACCGCCTTGACGGTGAGCGTGTCGGCGCTGGTTTCCTGCACACGCGCCGAACTGCGCAGGCGGTCGGCGATCAGGGTATAGAGCTTTCCGACCCAGCTCGCGCGCTCGGCC
Source organism: Xanthobacteraceae bacterium (assembly GCA_030044555.1). Lineage (GTDB taxonomy): Bacteria > Pseudomonadota > Alphaproteobacteria > Rhizobiales > Xanthobacteraceae > BOG-931. The sequence continues at coordinate 3,701 of JASHVN010000280.1, forward strand.
AGAACGGCCAGCAGCTTGGCTTGCAGATCGAGGCTGTCGGCGCGCAGCGACATGCGCTGGCGCGCCGCGATAGCGACCGTCTCGCCTTCGATCGACAGATTGCCGCGTCCCGGTAGGCTCACCACGCTCCAGTTGGCGCCCTCGCGCTCGAGCACGCTGAGCACGAAAGCCCGCGCGGCATCGCAGTAGAGAAGCACACGATCACCCGGCAGCGGCCGCACTAGGCAACTGACCGCGACCGTAGCCTGCCGCCGCATCCCGGAGAATTCGACACCGACGTTGGCGCCATCGTCATCCACGCTGACGACACCGGCGAGCTGAAGCCCGGCGGGCGGCTCGCTTTCGAGGGTTTGCATGATGTCGGCGCGCACAGGCAAGTCGGCAGAGGTCATGGGTAAATCCTCAAAAACTTCACAGGAGCAGGAAGCTGCTTGCCGTAACCGTTTTAAAGCCGCTTGTCTTCGCCTCCAGGTCCGTGACGGCGGATAGCAGTTGCTTCTGCTTCGCGCTCAATTCGGCGCCCTTCAGCTCGCTTACGATCATTTCCGACTTTGTTTGGCATATCGTGCCGTTGAGCCCGACGATCTTCAGGTCGGAGACTGGGGCGCTCTTGAAATCGGTCGTTTGGCAGACTTTCGCACTGGTAATGGCAGTCTTCACGTCGTTGCCGATCACGGTGTTGATATACGAGCCAGTCACCGCCTTAAAGTAAACCCCGAACTGGAGAGCGAACTGGTTGCCGAATATCAAAGAATTATCGGAACCAAAGAAGATTTCAACGTGGGGGAGTATGCCTATCTCCATCCAATATCCGAGGACCACCTCTAGTTTTCCAATGATGTTCAGATCCGTTTCGGCACCGATCATCAAAGAGAATTTTGTACCGAAAAAGAAATCCTCGCTGGAGCCGACCGTTTGGGTTTGGGAGTTTCCAATGGTGAGCACCGATTTCGGGCCATTGGCGGTCTGGTTGATGGCGTACCCGTTCAGGGTGATACTGCCGCCCGTGCCGTTGGCGTCGGCGGTAATAGTCACGTCGTTCGCCGCCGAGAGCGTGTAGTTGCCGTTCTCTAACGTATATTGGGCGTCGCCGCTCGTCACTTCGGTGGTGTGGCCATTGCCGATCAACATCAAGGCGGCGCCTTGCACGTTGGCTTGGAAGTCCTTGTCGGTGTAGGTGAGCACGCCCAAATTTTGGGTGGTGTAGGTCGTACCGCTGGCCGTGGTGGTCAGACCGGTGACCAAGCTCTCCTCGTCGTGCGAGTAGGCGCCAAGCCGCAAATAGCTCGATTGCGTCAGACCGCCGGTGCGCGTTTCCGGCACGACAATGCGAACAAAGGCGTGTGACGTGTTGTTCTGGGTTTCTGCCATGTTGTAGCTCCTTGAGCTTGTGGGTGGCGCTTACCTCAAACCGTCGCCAAAACAACCTGCGTGGGGGCAATTTCGACTCCAATCGCATTCGTGCCGTTCTGCATCGTGGGCGCTCCCAACATGGTAGCAGGCACGCCGCTGATGATTAGGACCGTCGAACCGGCTGCATACTTGCCTGGTGCCATTTCTGTGCCGGACATGAGTCCGAGCAGGACACCCGGGGAGTCGCCTTGCGTGAGCGGGATCATCGTCGTCATGTTGTGGCCCGGCATGCCCATGACTAGAAAGGTGCCCTGACTGGGAATCGCCATAATCTTTAGGGCCACATTCGGGTAGGGGACCGGTACGACCGCAGGGCCCATCGGAGTGTTGCAGACATCCGGAAAGCCCAGTGCCATAGCTGGCAGCGGGCTGTTTGTGTCAACGAAGGCCATTGCTCAGCACTCCTCGTCTCGCGACATGATTCGGGCTGGATCGTAAAGCTCTGCGATGGCACGATCCGGTACCGTCTGCAACATATTGCCGCGGTGACCGACGAACAGCGTGCCTTCGGTCGAGGCGCAGTGAAAATCCGTGCGCAGGAAATGCGCGCCGGTAAAGTCGCTGCCGTCGACCACGGCGTGATGCATGAGCGCGTAAGGTAATTCCGCTCCACGGAAGGAGGCCGACTTGGCCGATGCGCCGGTAAAGACGCCGCACGGCAGTTTGGCTCCGCTGAAGTCGCAACCGTCTAGCCGTGCGTCCTGAAATACGCACTGCGCCAAGTTGGCGTCGCGCAACTTGGCGGCGCGGAGATCCGCCTTCAGAAAAACAGTATTCGCCACAACGGCGCGCGCCAGATTCGCGCCGAGCAGGCTGGTGCCCATCATCATCGAGCCCGACAGGTCGACGCCGGACAGATTGGCGCGCTCGAGTTTGGCACCGCTCAAATTGGCGTGCAGCAGGGTCAGACCGGTGAGGTCGCGTTCCGACAGATCGCATTCCGCGAACATGATGGTGTCACACTGCATGCGTGCGAGCCCGGCACTGCGCAGATCGGCTTTGATGATTGCAACATTATTGAGTTTCGCATCGTCGAGTGCGATGCCCGCCAGCTCGCAGACCATGATTATGCTTTTCGTCAGAGCGGCACCGCGGAAGACGGCGTCATCGAGATCACACTTCATGAATGTTGCTTGCATCATCTCCGTCTGGGTAAAGTCGCCTCGGCTCAGCGTGGAGGCCATGAGGGTGCATTGCTTGAAGCTCGCAGCCTGCCAATTGGTATCGGCCGCCTTGGCGCGCGAAAAAGTGCATTTTGTGAGCGAGGCTTCCGCAAACGAGGCGCCGGAAAAGTCGCAATCGTGGAACATCGTCCGCGATAAGTCGGTGCCGGCAAACGTGCAGTTGCGGAACGAGGAGCCGATCACCATGCCGCGGTAGAGACGCAAGCCGGAGAAGTTCGCGCCGTCCAGATCGGCGTCGCGCACCGGCCAGCCATGCTCGAATGATTGCAGCATGTGCTCAATTGACATCGCGCGCCACCAATAAGATCGTTCGATTGATGTTGGCGTTGCTCAGGTCGGCCGCATCAAGCGCCGAGTCCATGAGATCGCTGCTGAACAGATTGGCGTGGCGCAGATTGGCGCCGCGCAAGTCGGCCTTGTTGAGGCGTGCCTCGAGCAAATTGGCGGCGTAGAAATCGGCACCGCGGAGATCGTTCGCGGAAAGGATCGCACCTTTCAACGAAGCCATGCGGAACGCCGTCTGCGCTAGCGTCGCCTTGCCGAAATAGGCGCGATCCAACCGCGCCATGCTGAAGTCGGCGCCGCTGACGTCGGCATCGAGAAAGGAAAGCGTCGCCGCCGCTGTACTGCCGGTAAAGCGCGCCCCCGTAAGGTCGGGGCAGGCTATGAAGCAGACCGTGTGGAGTTGCGAACCGGAAAAATCGAGTTTCGGCGCGGAAGCCTTGAGGAAGCAGGTCCGCTCGAGCCGCGCGCCGGCAAAGCCAGCGCCGGATAGTGTGACGTCCATGAATTGCGTGCGCTGGATCGTCGCGCCATCCCAGGCGCTGTTGTCCAGCGGCGTTTGCATGAAGCAGCACTGCTCGACTTGCGCCGAGCGGAAGCTTGCTCGCGTGAGCGACACTTTCATCACTTGCAGGCTGTGAAGCTTCGCTTGGTCGAACGATGCGCACTCCGCGCGCGCGCCGAGAAACTTCGTACTGACAAGCTGCGCACCTGCAAACCGCGTGCCCCGGCAATCGGCCTTGCCGAGATTGGCCTCCGTCAGGTCAGCGTTGCTCATGTCGGCGTTGAGGAGAATCGCTCCGGCAAGCGTCGCGCCGGCGAAATTGGTCCCGGCGAGCTTGGCGCCGGTCAGGTTGGCGCGCTCGAGAAAGGCGCCGGAAAAGTCGGCCTGCGCGAAATTTCGCCCCGACAGATCGGCACCGGCGAGGTCGCGGCCGGCCATGGCGCCGCCGCTGCGAAATTCCTGCTCGACGATGTCGCCCAGCGCACGCGCCACCGCCGGGGCCAGCGGCGTGTCAGGCTTGAGCGGTTCGGGCGACATGCGCCGAGCTGCCGCCATGCCGGCTTCAAGCTGCTCCTCGGCGCGGTCGATGCCGGACCGCGCCTCCGCCAGGCCCTCCTTTATTTTGGTATCGGCGGATGCTATCGCCGACTCGATATCTGTTGCTGCTATTGCAGGCTTGGCGGGTTGGCCGTCTAGCGCTGCGCCCAATCCAACGAACGCTTCGAGCGGCGTCTGTTCACTCGTCCCCAGCGCCGGCAGCGCCTTGACCAGAGCCGTTTCTGCCTCCGCGAGCGACGTCCGTAGTTTCTCCAGAGCTTCCGCCGGCACGTTGGGCTTTGCGGCTTGTGCCACAATGGCGTCGATTGTCAGCTTGGGCGGCGGTGCGGGCGGGGCGTTGCGGGCCTCCTCGGGAAGAGCGATCGGCGGCATTTCAGGCAGGGAGAAGGCATCTCCGGACAAGGCTTCGCGCACCATCGCGAGCGGCCGGCCCTCCGACAGGGAAAAGAAGCGTGCACGCGCCAATCTAAGCTGTTCGCTCTCGTCGACGGCGGGGCGGGCCGCCTGAACCATTTCGTTGCGCCAGTTTTTCGCGCGGTCGAGGTTACTTTCGAGTTCAGCGATTTTGGCTGGATCGGTCTGTGGCGGCACATTGGGGAGGGCGAGCATTTGCGCCAATGCCGTGTCCATCGGTGCATCGGGTACGCCGATGGCCGCTAACAACGCGTCGATATCCTCAGGCTCGCCTTCACCGCTGGAAATTTTTTTCAATGCCGCGCGCATCGGTTCGGTCTCGGCGGCCATCTTCTCTATGTCAGCCTGGACCTTGGTCTGTATGGCATCCAGCGCGTCGAGGATTTCCGCAAGGTCGATTTCGCCGCTCTCGAGTTCCTCGGGCAGCAGTTCGAGGACACTAGGCCCTGGGTCAGGCGGCGGGATATTAATCTGCGGTCGCAGCGCTTCCGGCAGCGCCAAGCGGTCCAACTCCTGCTCAACGACCCACTGCATCGACGCCTGGCGGCGGACGGCGCGCTCCTTCGCCATTTGGCGCCGCCGCGCCGCGCGGCGCTCCAATTCGGCTTGCGGCAGGCCAGGCGCCAGCTGGTGCTCTGAGAAGGCGTAGCGCGCGGCTGTGGCCTTATCGAGCCGCAGCCGGCGTACTTCCAGATAATGCTCGAACGGGCGCGGCGGATCGTTTTGCCGCTCATAGGCCAGCATGATGTCGGCGACGTCGCTGCCATCCACGGTCTCGACGCCGACGGCCGCGCGATAAATAAAAATGCCGCGCCGCGCTCCGGCAAACAGCCACAGCGTATCAATGCGGGTCGGCAATTCATCAACGCCGCGCGCGGTGTCCTTCCAGCCGATAAAGCAGCGCACCCGGAAACTCGGCAAGTGGCCTTGGATCAGCGGCTGATCGGCCGAGAAGTTCTGCAACGCGTAGGGTTCGCCTCCGGAAAGAAAGCCGCCAAGGCGCTGATCCTGTGGTGCGAACAGAAACAGCCGCGGATCGGCGTCGGTCGCCAAACCCGGCGCAATCTTCTTCAGCCAGGCGCTGTCATAGGTGCCCGCGTATTGCAGTCGCTCCTTGGCATCGAATGCCATCGGTCCGAATTTTGCCGACGGCGGCATCTCTTCGATAAGCCGAATCGCCTGCTCGGGAATCTCCAAGTTCGGCAGGGCCACCGCCTCGCCGCCCATGGAGCGGGCCAGAGCCAGATGACCCGCGCCGGCCGGATTGGCCGCGTAGCTGGGGCCGCCGAAGGCACGGTTGGGGGCAAGCGGCATCTGGAGAAACGGGTGCGGTGCAGTCTGCCGCCAGCCGGACGATGTCATCTGCCAGTAGCGGTCGCCCGTCACCAGGATTTGCTTGCGGATCGGGGGTATCGCCCAGCCCAGCATCATTTGCGCCGTCGGCTGTCCGCCTGGCGCGGCTGCGTGACCGCCGACCAGCACTTCGGCTTGCGGCTTGGGCATCCCGATGTCGAGGGCAGTGCCGGGCGGCAGCTCCTTGGCGGCCAGTATCCACAAGCCCTGGTCGCCCTCGAAGCGATCCGGGCTCGGCGCCGCCAGATCGAACATCGCGAAAATGGACAGGATGAGGCTCGCGCCAGGCGGGCGGCGCTCGCATTTGCTCAGAAATCCGAGGCTTCGGGGCTTAACAAGGGTGGGCATAGCCTGCGCGGCAACTTTGAGAGTAGGCGGCAGCTTTGATGGTGAACGGTATTTCTCCTGAGTGACAGAGTTGCGACGTGTAATGTTGCGATGGGTTGTCGCGTGACGTCTCTGAAATCACATCACGGTTGCAGGCTGCTGTTGCGGCTTGGCGTTATTGGTGGTGCTGGTCACGAAACCGTCACCAAAAATGAGGCTGAATCCATCCGAAAACGGGCGCTTGCGGCAAATGGCAAGCGCGATAACGGATTTGCCGCCGCCATGTTGGAGTGTGCCAACATCCCGATCATCGACGGCATCGCTGAACGCCGCAGCGTGATGCGGCTGCAGCTGCAGCGCCCGGGCGGTCTGGTGTCGCTGGGGCCGTAATGATGGCGCCGTTCGACATCAAAGTGCTGGCGACGCCCGAAGCCATTTCCGACCTGACCGACAAAGTGCTTGCTTTTCTGCGCGAGCGGCAGGTGGATGCGCGCGCCGCGCACCACGTGGCGCTTGCGGTCGAAGAGCTCGTCATGAATCTTGGGACGCACGGAAACTGCCGCGATCAGCCGGCGCAGATCAAACTCGTCGTCGAGCCGGCCCAGGTCAAAGGCGAAATCGCCGACACCGGCCCGCCCTTCGACCCGCGGCAGGTTGCCGACCCGAATATCAGTGCGCCGCTTGCCGATCGGCCGATCGGCGGATTGGGCCTGTATCTGGTGCGCAGATTGAGCCGCAGCTTTGATTACAAGCGCCGTAATGGAAGCAACGTGACGACGTTTTCGATCGCACGTTCATAATGTTACGGTGACATTGGCATCATCGTCGTGCGCCGTCCTGAAATATTCATGCCCATAACGCAGTTGTCATTCTGGCTCCGGATTCCTAAAGCTGCGTGAATACGCAGGCCGCAAAGCCGTCGGCACTGCGGCCCCGATTCGCAACGCACAGGTTTGTCATGCCGAAAATCTTGCTGGTCGAAGATAACGAGATGAACCGCGATATGCTGTTGCGTCGCCTTAACCGGAATGGATTCGAGGTTGTCATTGCGGTGAATGGGCAGGAGGGCGTCGAATTGGCTGGATCGGCCAGGCCGGACCTCATTCTGATGGATATGAGCCTTCCGATTCTCGACGGCTGGGAGGCGACAAAACGCGTGAAGGCGAATCCCGATACAGCGCGTATTCCGGTCATTGCATTGACCGCACATGCAATGGTTCACGACAAGGAGAAGGCCATGGCGGCGGGCTGCGACGATTTCGACACCAAGCCCATCGACCTTCCCCGCCTGCTGGAGAAAATCAATTCACTGCTCCGGCCTGCCAACTGAATATTGCTGTGGGCTGCGGCAGCTCCGTCGCGGCGCAGCCCCTCTGGTCTTGCCTGGTTTCTGGGATCTGTTCTTCGGCGCCGCACCGGCTTGCCGGCCGCCGTTGCGGCGATGTCGGCGGTTTGTGCAGCCGCCGGAAGGGGTAACCGCCCCACTTCACAATCTGTCATCAGACTTTCGCAAAGGGCGACCACTGTGGCCGCCGAGTGGCACGAGCTCAGGGCTGCGCTCGCTGATCGCAACTACCTGATCGCATGAACGCAACGACAATGTCAGAGTTTGCCGATGCGCGCGCGTTGTTCGGCGCTGCGCCTGTGGCGGGCGGTGCGCCTGCGGGTACTGATGTACGTGGCGTGCCCGAATTCGAGCAGCTTGAGGCTGAGGTCCGCCGCATGGATGCGGACGGGCCGGCCGCGGTTGATTGGGGCAAAGTCAGCTCGTTGTCGCTGAACATTCTGTCCACGCAGTCGAAAGACATTCTGGTTGCCTGTTGGGCCACTTATGGCCTGTTTCGGACTGAAGGCTACCAAGGCCTTGCTGTCGGATTAGGCATCGTGCGCGGCATGGTGGAGGCGCATTGGGACGGCCTCTTTCCGCCCGCCAAGCGCGAGCGTGCGCGGGTCGGCGCCGTTGATTGGCTGATCGGCCGTGTCACCCCGGCGGTCACGGAGAGCGCGCCGGCCGAAGCTGACTGGCCTGCGATACTCGCCGCTGGCGATGCGTTGGACGATCTCGATCGTCTGCTCGGCGAGAAGCTCGTGAAAGAGCAGGCCGCTTTGGGCGAATTGTTCAGGGCGCTCAAGCCGCATCGCGATAACGCCAAGCGCGCCATCGCCGAAGCTGCCGAACGCGCTACGGAAGCAGCGCGGGCCGCCGAACGGGCTCAAGAGGTGGCGAAGCAAGATCCAGCTCAGCAAGATGACGCCGCCGCGCCGGCGGCACTGGCGCCCGCGGCCGCGCCAGCAAGGCCCGCCGCGCCGATTGTGGGCGGCGACGGCGATTGGCTCGGCTTCGCCGACCGTCTGCCGGACATGCTGCGGGAAACGGCGGCGGCTTTGCGCACGGCGTCTGTCGCGGATCCGCGCGCCTATTTGCTCAACCGGCTGGGCTCTTGGCTGCGTTTCGATTCGCTTCCGCCCGATACGGGCGGGCGCACGATGGTGTTCCCGCCTGCCGACGGCATCGCCGCGCTGGAAGCGAAGGTTTCCGCCGGACAGCACGCCGATGTTGTCAGTACGGCCGAAGAGCTTGTTTGGACCGGGCCCTTCTGGCTCGATGCGCATCGGCATGCGTGCCGCGCGCTCGAAGCATTGGGGGCCGCGACACAGGCTGCCGCAGCGAGCGTGCGGGCGGCGATTGTCCTGTTGGTTACGCGATTTCCCAAAATATTTGAGCTGCAATTCAACGACGGACGGCCCTTTGCGGACGATGAGACGCGCGCTTGGGCGGCACTCGGTACCGGTAGCGGGGCAGCCGCGGCGCGCGATCCGATGGACGCCGCCGTCACTGAAGCGCGCAAGCTGCTCGATAGCGGCCAGGTGCAAATGGCGTTTGCGGCGCTCTCGCGGCCCTTGGACGGGGCGAGCGGCGGCCGCGGCCGCTTTGTCGGCCAACTCGCGCAAGCGCGTTTCTGCATGGACACCGGTTTTGTCACGACCGCGGTGCCGCTGCTCGAACACATGGATGAATTGGCGACCGAGCGCGATCTGGAGACTTGGGAGCCGGCCTTGGCCCTTGATGTCGCCGAACTGCGCTACCGCGCCATCACGCATTCCGACGCCCAAGCATTGATCGACGAGGGGCGCCGCCGCGCGGCTTTGGAGCAGATAAGGTCGCGCGTCGCCCGCATCGATATTGGACGTGCCAGTCAACTTGGCCGTCCGTGAGGGCATCAAACGGGAGCCTTGAGGGGGAACAATCATGGCACAGGAAAGTACGGTGGCTCCGAAAGAGCGCGTCAATATCCGTTTCAAGCCGGCAACCGGCAATGCCAAGGAAGAGGTCGAGCTGCCGCTCAAGGTGCTGGTGCTCGGCGATTTCACCGGCCGCGCCGACGATCGTCCGGTGGAAGAGCGCAAGCTCACCAGCGTCAACAAGGATAATTTCGACGAGGTTGTCAAAAGCCACGATCTCAGCCTCACCATCGCGGCCGAGAACAAGCTCGACGATTCCCCGGAAGCCGGCAACATGGCGGTTTCGCTCAAATTCGAAAGCCTCAAGGATTTCGAGCCGGAGCGCGTCGCCCAGCAAATTCCCGAGCTGCGCACGCTGACCGAGTTGCGCGCCGCCTTGATGGCGCTGAAGGGGCCGCTCGGCAACGTTCCGAGCTTCCGCAAGGCGATCCAGAATTTGCTCGAGGATGACGCCGCCCGGCAGCGGCTGCTCAGCGAACTCACCGGCAAGGGTGAGTAAATCACCGACGACTCGCAAGGAAAGAAGAGGTCATGAGCGACACAGGCGCGCAGCAACAGGCCGACGTGACGACCACCACGCAGGACGCGTCGCTGCTTGATCAGATTCTCGTCGAAACCAAGATCACGCCGCGGGACGAAGGCTACGATGTCGCGCGGCGTGGCGTGGCCGCCTTCGTCGCCGAGTTGATGAAGCCGAGCCGGGCCGACGAAAAGGTCAACAATGCGGTCGTCGACCAGATGATCGCGGAGCTCGACCGCAAGATTTCGACGCAGCTCGATGCCGTTCTGCATACAGACGAATTCCAGAAACTCGAGTCTGCCTGGCGCGGGCTCAAGTTCATGGTCGATCGGACCGACTTCCGCCAGAACATCAAGGTGGAAATTCTCAGCGTCGCCAAGGACGAGCTGCTGACCGACTTCGAAGACAGTCCCGAGATCGTCAAGTCCGGCCTCTACAAACACGTCTACACGGCCGAATTCGGACAGTTCGGCGGCCAGCCGGTGGGAGCCATCGTTTCCGCCTACGAGTTCGGTCCCGGCAGCCAGGACGTCAAGCTGATGCAGAACATGTCGGCGGTCGCCGCCATGGCCCACGCGCCGGTGATCGCTTCGGCCGCGCCCGAAATGCTGGGCGTCGAGAAATACGAGGAGATCCCCAATCTCAAGGATCTCGAATCGATCTTCGAGGGGCCGAAATACGCCAAATGGAAATCGTTCCGCGAGAGCGAAGATTCCCGTTATTTCGGAATGACGCTGCCGCGTTTTCTGCTGCGGCTGCCTTACGGCCCCGAAACGGTTCCGGTAAAGAGCTTCAATTATCAGGAGCAGTCGAACGGCGAGACCGACAATTACCTGTGGGGCAATGCCGCTTTCGCCTTTGCGACGCGCCTGACCGACAGCTTCGCCAAATATCGCTGGTGCCCGAACATCATCGGCCCGCAATCGGGCGGCGCGGTGGAAAATCTGAACCTGCACACCTACGAATCGATGGGACAGATTCAGAGCAAGGTGCCGACCGAGGTGCTCATTTCCGATCGGCGCGAGTTCGAGCTTGCCGAGCAGGGCTTTATTGCGTTGACCATGCGCAAGGGCTCTGACAACGCCGCGTTTTTCTCGGCCAATTCGGTGCAGAAGCCGAAGTACTTCGGCAATACTCCGGAGGGCAAGACCGCCGAGCTTAATTACAAGCTCGGCACGCAGCTCCCCTATATGTTCATGATCAACCGGCTTGCGCACTACATCAAGGTTTTGCAGCGGGAGAATATCGGGTCGTGGAAGAGCAAAGAGGAGCTGCAAAGCGAACTCAATAACTGGATTCGGCAATATGTTGCCGACCAGGAGAATCCGTCGCCGGAGGTGCGCTCGCGGCGCCCGCTGCGCAAGGCCGAGATCACGGTTGAGGACGTGGAAGGCGAGCCGGGCTGGTATCGGGTCGGCATGTCCGTCGTCCCGCACTTCAAATATATGGGCGCCGACTTTACGCTTTCGTTGAAAGGAAAGCTCGACAAGCAATAATGCCCACCTGGGACTGACCTCGCGGAGCCATGTTCGACCGGACCCTGATGGAACGTCTGGAGGAAGCGACAGAGGACGCTTCCCCCGTGCAGGAACGAGGCTCGATCGACCGTTTTCAGGCCAGCGTCCTCGACAACTTGCGGCGGATTCTCAACGCGCGGCAGGGATGCTGTGAGACGCGGCCCGATTTCGGCATGCCCGATCTGAACGACGCGATTGGCCAGGGGGCGGACGCGGTGCTGGTCGTGGCCCGCGCAGTCAAGCAGCAGATCGAGATGTTCGAGCCGCGGCTCAAGAACGTCTCGGTCCGCTTTCTGGCCGACCCGGACAATCCGCTGCAACTCGATTTCCAGATCACCGCCATGCTCCAATACGATGATCGGACCGAGCGCGTGTCGTTCGATACCGTTCTGAGCGACGACAAGCGCTTCAAGGTCAGGGGGTGAGGCGGTGGCGCTCAATCCCTATTATGAGGACGAGCTGTCTTATCTGCGCGAGCTCGGCCGTGATTTCGCGCAGGCCAATCCGAAACTGGCGGCATTTCTTGGACGCGACGCTTCCGATCCGGACGTTGAGCGGCTGCTCGAAGGCTTCGCGTTCCTGGTGGCGCGGCTCCGCCAGAAGCTCGACGACGAATTCCCCGAATTCGTCCACGGCCTGTTGCGGATGGTGTGGCCGCAATACCTGCAGCCGGTGCCGCCAGTCACGACGCTCGCGTTCAGTCTGGCGGAATCGGCGAGCGCGGCTTCGCTCAGCGTCCCCTCCGGCACCAGCGTCCGCTCGCGGCCAATCGAGGGAACGGCCTGCGCGTTCGTGACCTGCTATCCGCTCGACGTGCTGCCGTTGGACATCGACGACCTGCAGCTCGAAAACCGCACCAATTCCGGCCGCCTGACATTAAGCCTCAAGGCGACCGGGAAATGGAATCTGTCGTGCCTGCAAAAAGGACGTTTGCGCCTGTTCTTTTCGACCGAGCGCGAACCGCAGGTGGGCCGCTATCTGCTGACGTGGCTGTGCCGCTATCTGGTGCAGGCCACGGTGACGGTGGGCAGCCGGCAGGTTGCCGCGCTCGGGCCGGAAGCGGTCACGCCGCTGGGCTGGGGCGATGACGAGGCGGTGTTGCCATGGCCGCGCAACGGCTTCTCCGGCTTCCGCATACTCCAGGAATATCTGACTTACCCGTCGAAGTTTCTCTTCGTTGAATTGTCCGGTCTGCAGGCGCTCGCGGCGCTCGAGGATACCGCCTGCAAGTTCACGTTTGAATTCCGCCGGCCGTTTCCCGAGCAATTGCGCATCGGCGAGGGCCAGGTGCGCCTGAATTGCACGCCGGCGGTCAATGTCTTCAGCCACGAGGCCTCGCCGATCCGTATCGACCAGGCCAAGACCGAATACCGCGTGCTGCCATCCGGCGGACCGCATGTCAGCATCCGCTCGGTCGATCGCGTGACCGGCTATGTTCAGGGCCGGCCGGAGCGCATTGAGTTCGAGCCTTTCGATCTCCTGCGTCACGATTTGCCGGGGACGGAGACGAACCGCGCCTTCTTCCGGCCGCGTATCCGGCCAGCCATCGTCGGTCGCGGCATCGATCATTATGTGAGTTTCGTCGACCGGCTCGATGTCAACCAGCGGCCGCCGATCGAGGTGGCGTCACTGGAATTGACTTGCTCCAACGGCCCTATAGCGGACCGGCTGCCCGTCGGCGCCATCGACCAGCCGACGGCTGACACACCGCGCTCCGTCACCTTCTCCAACATCACCGCCGTGACGCCGGAAATACCGCCTCCGGTCACCGACGGTTTGCTGCGGCGGCTGACGGCGAATTTGGCGCGCAATTACGGGGCCATGGCCAATATCGACACGCTGCGCACGGTGATTGCGGCCTATGATTTTCGTGCGGTTTTCGACGTGCAGGCACGGCGGCGGCTGGAATTGCTGCTGGAGGGCCTCGACGGTTTCGTGACCACCGATACCGATCATGTGGTGCGCGGCGCGCCCATTCGCTTGCGCAACATTGAGCTCGGTCTGGCCGACAGCAAGATCGGCGGCGAGGGCGAGCTGTTTCTCTTCGGCTCCGTCCTCGACGCGTTCTTCGCCACCTATGCCGGAATCAACATGCTGCACCGATTCTCGGTCCGCGGCACCGAAAGCAATGCGCGATACACATGGCCTCCGCGGACAGGAATGATCACGCCGTTCTGACGCCGCTTGGCGACCTTGAAGAACTTCCGCACTACGGGTTCTTCTCGCTCGTGCAGCTGATTGAACGGCATTACGCCGACGCTCCCCGCATCGGCTCGACCAGGGAGCCGGCGCGCGATGTCGTGCGCTTTCGCGCTACGCCGATGCTCGGTTTTCCGGCGGAGGAGATTTCAGAGGTCAGGCAGGTCGTCGCGGGTGGCGAGCGTATCGATGTGCTGGTCAATCTGCTCGGGCTGCACGGCCCGTCTTCACCCTTGCCGCCATTTTTTACCGAGCGCGTCATGTACGCGGACGGGGCCGGCGCGGTCGGGGACTTCCTCGACTTCTTCAATCACCGGCTCATCAGCCTTCTCCTCCATATCTGGCGCTACTATCGGCATCACCTGCGCTTCGAGGAAGGCTCGCTCGACCCGATTTCGATCATCGTCGGCGCGCTCTTCGGCCTGTTGCCCGCGGAAAATACCGCAGACGAACGTGAATGGAGGGCGAGGCTGCTGCCCCATGTCGGGACGCTCGCCCTTTGCAGCCGTTCGGCCCGCTTGGTCGCCGACATCATTGCCAGCCACTTGGATATCCCGGTCAAGGTCGAGGAATTCATCTGGCGCGAGATCGACATCCCCGAGGAGGCGCGCTGGCATCTCGGCGAAGCCGGGCGGCAACTCGGATTCGATACTGTGGTCGGGGCCTCAATGCCCGACATAGCCGGCAAATTCCGGCTTTGCCTCGGTCCGCTCAGCAACGAACAATTCCGCGCCTTGCTGCCGGGGCGGGAGGCATACGCGATCCTGTGCCGGCTCATCAGCGTGACCTTGCGTGATCCGCTGGCCTGGGATCTCCGCTTTGAATTGGCGCCCGGCGCTGCACCACAATGGCGCCTTGGCGAGGGCGAATTGGGTTGGACAACTCTGATCGACCCGCCTTCGGGGACGAGCATTAATGTCCTGTTGTGACTGTCATTGAGCCTTCACACTCATGTCCGATGAATGGCCGGGAGGGCGCAACCAGAGTTCACCCCCTTCCGTTCATCCGCTTGTGCGGAGTCGACTGATTCCGAGCCGCGGGGGGAGGAAACAGGGGGCACGCGAGCCACTCGATCGGCCTCTTAACGCCTTGCGAATAATGCCTTGCGAAGCAAGCCGCGTCACAAATGGTCTGCCGTTTGCAGTGCGCGCCTCGATCGGCGGCGTTCAGATGGCTTGGCACGCCTGGATTGCCGATGTTTTGGTGGGCAAGGCTGAGCAAGGTGGAGGATGCGCCTCGTACTTGCAGTCGTTGGAGAGAACGCAGAACCTTTGGGCCGCGACGCAAAAAGGTCGTTCGGGCTCGAGGGCGGTACCTTAGGGCGGGGAGTCAGTTGCACTTGGCAGCTTCCTGATCCGACCAACACCCTGTCGGCGAATCACGCTGTGATCGCCCACAACGGTCTCGGCTTCACGGTCACCGATACGAGCACGAACGGCGTCTACATCAATACTGTGGATATGCCGCTCGGCCGCGGCAATACCGCGCCGTTAGCCGACGGAGATATGCTCTATCTGGCCAATTATGTCGTCGCAGTTTCGATCGAGAATGATCCGGTCGACGACCGGCAGCGCTTGGGTATGGGCGCGAACGCCATGCGCATTGGCGGCGCGGGATCGGGAGCAGGGCGACTGTCAATGCCGCAGGATAATCTCCTTGCGCCCGGCCCTGCTGCGCCTGTGCCGCCGCCCGATCCTCTCCGCCGGGCGGCGGATAAGCAGGGCGGCTGGCTCGGACCAGGCGCGATGCCGCCACCGGTCGATCCGCTCGCTGGCTTCGATGCCCGGCCTGCGCCGGGCAGGCACGGGCCCGGATCCCTGGGCTCCGCGCCGGGCGCTTCGCAGCAAGTCCGCGATCCGTTGCAGATGCTTGAAGACGACGCGCGCGTAGATACCGGAACGGGACTAAACGACGACCTGTTGTCGAGTCGTCCGCTCCGGTCCGGGATTTCTGCGCCGGCTGCCGGCGTCGCACCACAGCGCGCCCCATCAGGGCCGTTGCCGCCAACACCGAATTTCGATGATTTGCTGGGAAGTGGGCCGCAAAGCCTCGATCGGCCCTCCGCTATTGTCCGGTCCGATCCTCTCGCGCCCGCTTCGCTCGGCAATTTGAACGCCCCGCGCGCTCCCCTGGGCCAAGCACCAAATCCGTCCAGCCCTCATCCGCAAAAATCCAAGATCATTCCCGACGATCTCGATTTCAGCGACTTGCTGACAGGCAATCAGCCAGCCCAGCCGCCCGCTGCCGCCCCAGCATCCTCGCCGATCCCCGGCTTCCCGCCGGCCGACCTCGCCGGCCTGTCGGAGCCGCGCGCGCCGATGCCGGCCGCGGCGCAACTGGCCGCGCCGATACGAAAGCCGCTCGGTCCCGCTCTTGCCAACGATCTTGTGGCGCTACGCGGACCCGCCACAGCGGCGCCGGCGCCTGGCGTGCCCGTGCTCGACCGCTTGGCAATTCTCAAGGAGCGGGCGGCCCAACGCTCCGCCGGCGCGCCGCCGGAGAGTGCGCTTGCGGCTCCGCTTGTGGCTGCGCCGGCAGGCGATGAACTCGCCGCGTTCTGGACCGCGCTCGGCATTGATTCCAGTTTGATCCCGCCGGAGCGGCGTCAGGAGGTGCTGGCCGACCTCGGCCAGGCGCTGCGCGAAATGGCCAGCGGCCTGCAATCGGTGCTGGCCGCGCGCGGCATGATCAAGAACGAATTCCACATCGAGCAAACGCGGATTCGCTCGGGCGACAACAACGCCTTCAAATTCTTGAAAAGCGGCCTGGACGCGCTGCGCAAATCGCTGACCAGGGAACAGGGCTTTCTTCCGCTCGCTCGCTCCGTGCGCGAGGGATTTCAGGACATCAAGGCGCACGAGGTGGCGGCCATGATGGCCATGCGCGGCGCGGTCAGCAACGTGCTTACGCGCATGAGCCCGCAGCGGCTCGAGACCGACAGTGCGACAACGGGCCTGTTCGGCGGCCGGGTCGACAAGGCCAAGCTGTGGGACCGGTTCGTCGAACTGCACACCTCGATGGTTAATGATATCGATCGCACGACGCGCGCCTACATCGCTGACGAATTCGCCCGGAGCTATAATTCTCAGGTGGCGGCGCTGCGGGAAGCGGAGGGGACGCCAAAATGACGAGATTGCCGAGCCGGCCTCGGCGCAAGCTGATCGTCATGGGCGTTCTTCTTGCTGCGGCGGCAGCGTCGGGATGCGCTTCCGACAAGAGCGCCAAAACGACGCCGATCAAATTCGTTATCCAGGCCGATCAACAGGTGAATCCGGATGCCAGCGGCCAACCGTCGCCGGTGGTCGTGCGAATCTACGAACTCAAATCAACGACCGCCTTCGATCAGGCGGCGTTCTTCGATTTGTTCGATAACGACGCCAAGGTGCTTGGTTCCGATCTGGTCGCCAAGCGCGAATTTGAGCTCAAGCCGGGCGACAAGGTGGATTTCGACCGCGATACGCCGGTCGACACGCGCTACATCGGCGTCACCGCCGGCTTCCGCCTTGGCGACGATGCGCAATGGCGCACCACGGCCGAGATAAAACCGGAAAAAAACAATAGCATCATCGTGAAGGTGGCGGCGCAGTCGATTAGTATCGAAGCGGAAGCGGGCAAGGATTGGTGGAAGCTTTTTTGACCGGATGCGCCGCCACGTGCAGGGGTGGCGAAGACAGCACGCGTCTTAAAAGCAAACGAATAAAAGGCGATAGAGGCACAGAGGGCGACAGATGTCGGTGACGAGTAAGCCTATCTGGTCGGAAGGCATGCTGATGCGCCCGCAGCATCTGCAGCAATACGATCGCTGGATCGAACAGCTGCTGGAGAACCGCGTCGGCGGCCTCGTCGGTCATGGCTGGGGCATCAGGCGGCTCGCTTTCGATCGCAACTTGCTGGCGCTTGGACAAATTGCGCTGACCGAGTGCGAGGCGATCATGCCCGATGGCACGGCGCTGGTATTGCCCGACTTTGGACGCCTACCGCCGCCGCGCGTGCTGCCGCCGGCAGCAAAAAACATCCTGGTCAAGATCGGTGTGGCCGCGCGGCAGCGCAGCGGCGCGGAAGTGTCGTCCGCCGACGCGCCGAAGCGGCGTCACGATCAGGAGACCTTGCAAGTCCGCAACGTCACCGCGCCGGAGAAGCCGCCGGTGGACGTCAATGTCGCGACCTTGACGACGCGATTTGTCTTTGACGGCGAGCCCGAGGACGATGTCATCACGCTGCCGGTCGCGCGCATCAGGGATGTGGAGCCGGGCGGCGCCCTCGTCTTGTCGGACACCCATGTGCCTCCGGCGACCGACATCCACGCGGTGCCGCGGCTGATTTCGCTGCTCAACGAAGTACGGTCGTTGTTGCGCAGCCGGGCGGATGCGCTCGCCGCGCGTGCCGATCCGTCGCGATCGAACGCCGACAGCGCCGGATTGATCGACCTCGTGACATTGTCGATCGTCAACGGCGCCGAGGCGGTTTTCGACCATTTCGCGGCCACCCACGGGCAGCACCCGGAGGAGTTTTTCCAGGCCTTGCTCGATCTTGCCGGCCGGCTGTCGAGCTTTTCCGGCGATCGCCGCAAGCCGTCCGATCTTCCGGCTTATCGGCACGAGGATCTCGAGAGCAGTTTTACGCCGGTTATCGATCTGTTGCGCAAGCTTTTGTCGGTCGTGATCCAGCACGCGGCAATTTCTCTGCCCTTGCAGGATCGCGGCTACGGCATTCTGATTGCGGTGATCTCCGATCGCACGCTGTTCCAGGGGTCGCGTTTCGTGCTGACCGCAGTTGCCAGCGTCCCAACCGAGACATTGCGCAGCCAGCTGCCGACGCAGATGAAAGTCGGCTCGGTCGAACAAATTCGCGACCTCGTCAATCTTCAGCTTCCCGGGATTCCGATTCGTCCACTGGCCGTGGCGCCGCGGGAAATGCCGTTCTTGCAGAACGCGGTTTATTTCGAGCTCGATCAATCGGTCGAGCTGTGGCGCAGCCTGGTGCGCTCGGCCGCCTTCGCCTTCCATGTCAGCGGCGACTATTCCGAGCTGCATCTCGAATTCTGGGCTATCCGCGGAAAGCGTGCGTGACGAGGCCGCAACAGATGGATGAACCGACAGTCGTTGGACGCCGGCCGGTGGGCCCGACGCGCAACACGCGCCGGACCCAGCCGGCAGCCGGCGTTTCGCGGCTGGCGCCAGCAGCGGCGCCGGCACCGGCGCCGGTTCAGCACGCTGCAGAGTCCAGGCCGGAGCTTGCCGACCCTGCCGACAATGCCGAGACCGTGGCGCAGATCGTGCTCGATCCGAAATCGCCCGAGGACGGGCTGGTCGCTGCCGCGGCGCCGCTGTTTCTCCTCGTCGCGCAACTGCGCAACATCGTCGAGAATGCCGACATCGCTGCTTTGCGGCGCCGGGTGGTCGAGCAATTGCGCCGTTTCGAGGAGCGCGCCGTGCGTTATCAAGCGCGCGGCGGCGACGTCAGCGCCGCCCGTTACGTCATGTGCGCGCTGATCGATGAGGCGGTGATGACGACGCCGTGGGGCAGCGGCAGCGCCTGGAGCGACAACAGTCTGCTCAATCAGTTCCACAACGAGACCTGGGGCGGTGAAAAGGTTTTTCAGATCCTCGAGCGCGTGCAGAGCGAGCCGGCCAAATATCTGGCGCTGCTCAAGCTGCTCGACCTCTGTCTGCTGATGGGATTCGAGGGCAAGTATCGCGTGGTCGACGGCGGGCGCGAGCGGCTCGAGGATCTGCGTGCGGAACTCGGGCGCCTGTTGCGCCAGTATTCGCCGTCGCCGTCGGCAGAGCTCTCCGCGCAATGGCGCGGCACGAGCGCACGCCGCGGCGTGCGCGGCTACGTGCCGCTTTGGATCGTTTTTACCGCCGCCGCCCTTGTGGTGCTCATAGGCTACAGCGTTTTTCGCTGGCGTCTGTCCGACGAAGTGGCGCCGGTCGCGCAAATGCTCGATGTCGTCGGCCAAGGCGTGTCGCAGTAAGGGGAGCTAGGCGTGTTCGCTGCACAGCTTGCCGCGCTGTTTTCGATCCGGGGCATCATCACGCTTATCGGTCTGCTGGCGATCAGCGCGCTGATCTGGGTTGGCGGACCGTATCTCGAGCTTTACGGGGAGCACCCGCTGGCGCCGGAATTCAACCGCGCCGCTGCGATTGCGGGGCTGTTCGCTGCGGTTTTGATCGTCACCTTGACGCGCTACTGGCTCGCCCGCCGCGCCAACCGGCGCGTGATCAAGTCGCTCATGGAGAGCGAAGGCCTCATCGAGACCTCGGACAATCGCAGCCAGGAAGAAGTCGAGATCATCCGCGAGCGTTTCGAAAACGCGCTGAGGGTCCTGCGCGACACGGTCTTTGCCGGCAAGCGCGGCCCGAGCTACCTCTTCCAGCTTCCCTGGTACATCATCATCGGCCCGCCCGGCGCCGGCAAGACAACGATCCTGCGCAATTCGGGGCTCGAGTTTCCGCTCGCCGACCGCCTCGGCGTCGATCCGGTCGCCGGTTTCGGCGGCACGCGCAACTGCGACTGGTGGTTCACCGAAGAGGCGGTTCTGATCGACACCGCCGGCCGTTACACGACGCAGGACACGAACGCCGAAGTCGACCGGGCCGCCTGGCGCGGCTTTCTCGATCTGTTGCGGATGCATCGGCGGCGCCGACCGATCAACGGCATTCTCGTCGCCATCAGCCTGTCCGACCTGCTGCTGCAGGATGAAGGCGGACGCCGGCGCCATGTTGAAGCGATTCGCACGCGCATTCAGGAGCTGTTGAAGACCTTCGGCATGCAAATGCCGGTTTATGTGCTGGTGACCAAGTGCGATCTGGTCTCCGGCTTCAGCGAATATTTTGACAGCCTGGATGACACGGGACGCGCACAGGTGTGGGGCAAGACCTTCCCGGTCGAAGGCCCGGGCGATCGGCTCGCCGACATCGTCACCCTGCAAATGAAGGAACTCACCGAACGTCTGGACGCGGCATTGCTCGGCCGCATGCACGACGAGCGCAACCTCGGCCGCCGGGCGACGATGTATGCCTTCCCCAAGGAATTCTGGGGCATTCGCACGGCGATCGGCGCCTTCGTCAGCGACGTTTTCCGGGCGAGCCGCTTTGAAAACCGCCCGATGTTGCGCGGGGTCTATTTCACCAGCGGAACGCAGGAGGGCACGCCGATCGATCGCGTCATCGGCACGCTCAGCCGCAGCTTCGGCCTGCAATCGGGCCAGCGCGCGTCACCGCTTGGGCAGGGCAAGGCCTTCTTCATTCGAAAGCTTTTGACCGACGTGATTTTCGCCGAGCAAGGGCTGGTCGGCCGCAATGCCAAGCTCGAACGCAAGCTCGCCTTGATGCATGGCGGCGGTTACATCGCCGCTCTCGGCATCATGGTCGGGGCATTGCTGCTCTGGTATGGCGCCTTCGCACGCAGCGAAGCCCGCATCGCCGATACCAAGGTTGCGGTTCAGGCGGCGCAGGCGCGCGTGCAGGATCTGCGCGGCACGCCGGATTTCGGGTCGCTCTTGCCGGCGCTCGATGCTGCGCGGCGCGTGCGGGTCGCCACCGGCGAGGACAGCTGGTTCGCCTGGCTCGACGGCGTCGGCATCTCGGCCACGCCGATACTCGCGCCGCTCGCACAGGATGCCTATGACCGCGTTCTGCTCGGACAGCTTCTGCCGGCCTTCGCCAACCGGCTCACCTACCACATCAGTGCGCTGCTGCGGACCGGCAACGAGGCCGCCCTCGATCAGGTCAAGGAGGTTTTCCGCACCTATTTGATGCTCGGCGATCCGGCGCATTTCGATCGCGCCAGGGTCGCGCAGGCGGCCCGCGACGAAGTCGCGCTGGCGTATCCGCTCGATCCGACGTCGGCCGCAGCGATGAATCAGCATTTCGCGCGCCTTATCGAGCTCTTGCCCAAGCCGATTAACATCGATCCACAGTTTGCGGCCGACGTGCGTTCCCGCTTGCTGCGGCTCCCGCCGGTCGATCAGGTTTATGCCCGGCTTCTGCGTGAGGGAGCGCAGAGTGCGCGCTTGCGTCCGATCGATCTGGTCAGCGTGATCGGGATGGGACAGCTCGAGATTGGCCAGCAGCGTGCCGCGCAAGCTTATTTTCCGCCATTAGACCAGCAGCAGGATCCAGGAGTAGTGGCCGACGGCTCGGTCATTCCCGGTATTTTCACCCACGACGGATTCTATAATTTCGTATTGCCGCAATTGCCGCTGCTGGTGCGGGAAGAGGAAGGGGCCGATTGGGTCCTTGCCGGCGGCAATCTCGACAATGCAGGCACGCAGCAGGTCGCCTTGAAGGTGATGGATCGCTACGTCGCCGATTACATCCGCGTCTGGACCAACGCGATCAACAGCGTGCATGTGGTCAGGTTCGACGATATGCAGCGCGGATCGGCGATCCTGCGCGGTCTCGCCAGCCCGCAGAGTTCGCTCCAGCAGCTCGTCGCCGTCGTGCGCGACAACACCATCTTGCCGCCGCCGGGTCAGCAATCGGCTCAGCCGATGGCCGGTGGTCCTCCCGGTGCAGGTGCGCCGCCTGGTGGGGGTGGGGCTCCGGGCGCCAGTCCGCAGCTGGCCTCCGCGGTCGTTGGAAGTATCTCCGGGGCGGCTTTCTCCGCCGCTTTCGGCGACACGCCGTGGCCCGGCACGCGCATCACCGAAGCATTCCGTCCCTTGGCGCAATTGGCGATGGCGGGCGAGGGAGGACAGCCCGTGCCCATGGACCGGGTGCGAGACCTGTTTGGCGGCCTCTACGCGGTGATGGCCAATATCGCCACCGCGCCGGATCCAGGCCAGGCGGCGTTTCAATTGGTCCAGCGCCGGGTGAAGGACCCGAACAACGATGCCTTTGGTGCATTGCGCAGCGATTCCGCGCTGCGGCCGGAGCCGGTGCACAGCATCATGAATGACATCGCGTCGTCGGCGTGGAAGGCGCTGCTCAACCAGGCCCATGATTACGTGGACAGCATCTGGAAGCGCGACGTGCTGCCGGTCTGCCAAAGCTCGATCTTCCAGCGCTATCCGCTTTTCGCATCGTCGACCGAAGATGCGACACTGCAGGATTTCGGCGATTTCTTCCGCCCCGGCGGGGTGATTGACGACTTCTTTCAGAAATATTTGTCGACGCTGGTGGTCGACCGGCGCATGGGACTCTGGCCGGCGACGATCGACGGCGTGACGGTGCCGATCCGGCCCGATGCGCTCGCCCAATTCGAGCGCGCGCGGGAAATTCGTTTGGCTTTCTTCAACGGCTCGGGCTCGGCACCGAGCGTGAAGTTCAGCATCAAGCCGGTGTTTCTCGATCCGAGCCTGCTGAGTGCGTCATTTAACCTGGACGGCAAGGAGATCGTCTATCGGCATGAGGAGCCGCGCGCGTCAGACCTGCAGTGGCCGACCGACGTCGAGGCGAGCACAGTGTCGGTGACGCTCAACGGCGTCAATGGCCAGGAACTGAAGGTGCAGCAGTCGGGGCCCTGGGCGCTGTTCCGGCTGGTGGATGCGTCACAATTGTCCTCGCGGGGCAGCCCCGATCGCTTCACGATCACCATCGGCAAGCCTGACGGCCCCAAGGTCACCTATGAGCTGCACGCGGCAAGCGTGACAAATCCCTTTAGCCTCAAAGTTCTTCGCTCCTTTCGCTGCCCCGACGACCTATGACTGGGTCCGCCATTGTGACTTTCGGGGTCTATGGGAAAATTCCGGCCAACGCCGATTTCATCTACCGGGATCTGCCGCGGGCGTTCGTCGACCGCTGGGATCAATGGCTGAGCGAATCGCTCGCGGCGAGCCGGGAGGCTTTGGGTGATGCCTGGGTGCCGGTCTATCTGAAGAGTCCGCCGTGGCGTTTTGCCATCGATGCCGGGCTCGCCGGCCCTTATGCCTGGATGGGTCTCTTATTGTCGTCCATCGATCAAGTGCAGCGATGCTATCCGCTGACGCTCGCGGTGGCGCTGCCCGAATCCATGACCATTGCGCGGCTGCGGCAGGATTTCGATCCCTTGCTCGAAGAGCTGGAGGAAATCGCGCTTGGCCTGGTCGGCGGCGAGCGCAGGCTCGACAGCGCCATGGACGACATTGGCGCAATAGCGCGTGAGATCGACCTGCGTGCGCGCTCGTCGCCGCTGTCGCTGCGCTGGGGCGATGCGCGCGCGACGGTTTGCGTTGATCACGCCCGCGCGCCTTCGATCAGCGCCATGCTGTGTGACGAATGGCCGGGCGGCACGACCGGCGCCAGCTGCTGGTGGCACCGCGGCTGGGGACATTGCGGCCCGGTGCGGATCGCCGCTCAGGGATTGCCGCCGCCCCGCGGGTTTGCCGCTTTTCTCGATGGATCATGGATCAAGCACGGCTGGATCGCCAATGCTTGAGAACGACCTTGTGACGCCGCCGTCGCTCACGTGGCATTGCTGTTCCGCCACGCGCGCCGGCCTCCGTCACATAGTCAACGAAGATGCCGCCGCGGAGCTTGCCGACGTGGGGGTGTTCGTCGTCGCGGACGGCATGGGCGGTCATACCGATGGAGCGTTGGCCAGCCGCTCGATCGTCGAGATCATCCGCTGTGTCGCCTATATGCATGACGGCTTGGATGCGCGTGTCGCCGATATCGAAGCCGCCTTGCACTCGGTCAACGAAGCCTTGCGCCGGGAGGCTGCGTCCCGGCCGGGCAGCAACGTCATCATCGGTTCGACCGTCGCCGTTCTCGTCGTGAACGAACACTATGCGGTCTGCATATGGGGCGGTGATTCACGGATTTATCTTCGCCGCCGCGACCACCTCTATCAGCTCACCAAAGATCACACCTTGCAGGCCGAAGAGGATGCCGACGCGCCGAGCGGGATTTTGACGCGTGCCGTCGGATCAGCCGAAACCCTCGACCTCGACCGGGTGGTCACCACCGTCGAGCCCGACGATACATTTCTGGTGTGCAGCGACGGCCTCACCAAAGTGCTGTCGGACGAGGATCTGAATGCCTTGCTGGCAGAGCCGATCGAAGGCTTGGCGGCGCGCCTCGTCGCCAGCGCCGTTGACGGGGGTTCAACCGACGACATCAGCGCCATTCTGGTCCGTTGCACCGAGAAGACAATATGAACGCGCCGGTGGACGGCCCGGTCGTGCCTATCGGCTATGCGCTGCGCGGCCGCTTCAAACTCTTGGAGGTCATCGGAGAGGGAGGGCTCAGCACGGTGTACCGCGCCGTGGACGAGATCGGCGTGCAGGCGCGGGAGCCGAGCCCGGAGGTTGCCGTCAAGGTCGTTCGGCCGCATCCGACGCTGCGCGATGAACTGATTGAGCTTCTTCATCGCGAGGCGCGTCTGCTGCGCGACTTGGTGCATCCCCACCTGGTGCGCATTTACGACTCTGATTACGACGGCAAATATCACTTTCTGGTCATGGAGCTTCTGCAAGGGCGCTCGCTGGCGGTGATCTTGCGCGAGCGCCAGGGCCGGCCGCTGTCTCCCGACGTCTCTTTCCGCATCATCCGGTCGGTCGGCAGCGGCCTTGTCCATATGCACCGTCTGGGCATCGTTCACGGCGATCTCAAGCCCGGAAATGTTTTCATGACGGCCGAGGGCGACGTAAAGATCCTCGACTTTGGTGCCGCGCTGATGCCCGACCATGCGCCGCAGCAGAACGAAACGAACGCGGCGGTTTCTTTGCCCGACGGGGTTGGGCTCGTCACTCCGGCCTATGCGTCGCCCGAAATGCTCGCGGGGGAGCCGTGCGCCGAAGCGGACGATGTCTATGCGCTTTCCGTGCTCGCCTATCTGGCATTGACCGGGCATCATCCGTTTCTTGGCCGTGCCGCCGACCAGGCGCTCAAAGAGGGGCTCAAGCCTGCTACGCCCGCCACCCTGTCGGCAGCGCAATGGCGCGTGCTTGCAGCCGGCTTGGCGCTGTCACATTGCGAGCGCATCCAGACGGTAGGCGAGTTCGTCGAGCAACTCAGCCGCCCGACCCTGAGCTACAGGCTCTTTGGCCGCTGAGCCAAGTGGTGACTGTCGTAAAAGCATCAAATACGGAAAATATGTTTCCAGCTGTGTTGAAGCGTTTCGGCATGGCACTCGTCGAGCGTCGTGACGCCGATCTCCACGCAGCTCAAATTGTTGCGCTAGCGCGCCGGCCGGCCGCGTAAGCCCAACGCGACTTTCGAGGACAGACACGGATGGCCGACAACAATCTTGTCATCGAACTCGAATTCGTCAACAAGCCCAACATCAAGCTCGACGCGCAGGGATTCGAGGGTAGGGAGAGCATTTCGCAGCTCTTCAGCTTTCGCGTCTATGCGACGACGACGTCGAACGATCTCGATACGGCATCGCTGGTCGGCGAGCGGGTCAAACTGAAGGTCACGACCGCCTGCGGCCATTGGATCGCGTGCGGCCTTTGCACGCAGGTCGAAGAGCTCGATCCAACCGCGACGGACGAGCGCGTGCTGCAATTCCTCATCAAACCGCGCTTTGCCGCGGCGCAGCTCGTGGTCGAGAACCGCATTTACGGGCCGGCGCAGGCGGTAGGCGTTGACGACGTGGTCAAGCAGGGCATCGGACGAGCCCCGATCGCCATTCCGGCCGAGTACAATCTCGACTCCTATCCCAAGCGCAATTACGTCGTTCAATACAACGAAAGCCATTTCGCCTTCATCTCCCGGCTCTGCGAGCGCGACGGGATTTTCTACTTCTTCAAGCATGAGGACGGCGGCGAGAGCGTCGTGTTCGCCGACAAGAACCTGGCGTTCCCCAAAATCAAGTTCGGCGGCCGGTCGTCGATCCTCTATTCGCATCATCGCGATCGCCATATGGGGCGCCAAGCCGATGAAGCTGCCGTGCTGGTGTTCGGCCAGCGCCGCACGCTCTCGAGCAAGACCATCAAGTTGCGCGACTATAACGAAACGATGCCTTCCGTTGTCTCCGGCAATAACGACGTCGGCCAAGGCAACGCGTTTCTCGGCAAGGTCGAATGGTTTGGCGGACATTTCCCGGACGAAGGCGCGGCGACCAAGCTGGCGCGGATCCGGGCGGAGCGGATTGCGGCTGAGCAGACGACCTATGTGGTGGAGACCGATGCGCCGGAATTGCGCGCCGGCGCCATCTTCGAAATGCAGGGGCATCCGCGATTTGACGGGGAATATCTTGTCGTCAGCGCCACGCATTCGGGCTATCGGCCGGCTCCTGTCGGCTTCCAGGCGTTTGCGCAGGACGGCCGTGCCTATCGCAACAGCTTGCAGTGTATCCGCTCCGATGTCCCCTATCGGCCGCCGCTGGCAACGCCGGTGCCGCTCGGATACGGCTTGCATACGGCTAAAGTGGACGGCGAAGCCTGGAACGGCCGCGCCGAAATCGACGGCCAGGGCCGGTACAAGTTGCAGCTCACATTCGTCGACGAAGCGGCGCCGAGGGGGCGAGGCAGCGATTATGTTCGCAAGATCGAGCCCTATGTCGGACCGAGCCAGACTGGCCTGCATTTTCCGCTGGTCGCAGGCACCGAAGTTCTCGTCGCCTATATGAACGGCGACATCGACCGGCCGATCGTCATTGGCGCCGTCCACAACCCCGACATGATCGACTTGGTGACGGCGGACTCAAATCTGTTCAATCGCCTCAAGTCGCAGTCGGGCGCCTTCTTGGAGATTTTCGACGGTCCCGTATGAGCGGTTGGCTTGATCTCGCATGACTGTGTGGCGTCCAGCTGACCGCGAAATTGATGCCGTGCTCGAGGCGGTGGCGCACGCGATCCGTGCGACGATCGCTCCCGGGGCACCCGTTCAGTCGCCGCCGCCGTCAGCGGATGGGATTCGCGAGGTCCAGTTGGACGACGGACGCATTGTCCGCACAAAGTTATTCGCGCAGGAAATGAAGCAGGAGCACCGCGGCGCCCGCACGGTGCTGATTTACGCCGTCGGCGGCAGCGCAGTGGTCGATCGCGACGGCTACGCGGTCAGCGGCCAAGCCGTTCTCGATATCGTCACGCGCGCCTTCCTCGACGTGGACTGTCATTTGGAAGCGGTCGGTGCCGTCACGCCATGATCGGCATTCGGGACCACTGCGCAGGTCCCGGTGCGTTCGCCGTCGGTT
This sequence comes from Xanthobacteraceae bacterium, assembly GCA_030044555.1. Taxonomy (GTDB): domain Bacteria; phylum Pseudomonadota; class Alphaproteobacteria; order Rhizobiales; family Xanthobacteraceae; genus BOG-931. Next base: position 31,283 of record JASHVN010000280.1, read on the forward strand.
GCGCTGAAATCTGCGCAGTGCGTTTCCTGCGTTCGCTGCAAAAACGCGCGTTTTTCAACGATTACAGCGAATGGCGAAGTTGGCACGCCGGTTGCGATGGGCATCGCGCCGACACCTGTCGGCATACCTCATGCGTCAAGACATAAAGGAGCGCAGCCGTGTCAATGGAAGCCTACATGACGATAAAGGGGAAGAAGCAGGGCGATATTCATAAGGATGCATCGAAGCCGAAGAGCCTGGGCCAGCACGCCAGGAGCGATTCTTCGATGCAGGAGAAGATCACCATCGTCGGCTTCGGGATGGGAATCGTGGTGCCGCGCGACATGTCGAGCGGCGTCGCTACCGGCGCTCGTAATCACCAGCCGGTGGTTTTCACCAAGTTCTTCGACCGCTCGTCGCCACTGCTCTGGCAGGCGCTGGCCCAAAACGAGCTGCTCGATGAGGTCGTGGCCGATTTCTATCGCACCGATCCGGGTGGAATGCCGAAGCCGGAGAATTTCTTCAAAATCACCTGGAAACACGCGACCTTGATCGAGGGTCGGTCCTATGTGCCGTTGACCATCAACCCGCAGAACAACTTCTTCCAAAACATGGAGGATTGGTCCTTCACCTATAAGGAGGTGAAGTGGGAGCACGTCCCGGAAAGCACCAGCGGCGAAGACAGGTGGTAATCGCCTTTGGAGCATGATCCCGAAAAGTGGATACCGGTTTTCGGAAAAGATCATGCTCAAAGGAGAAATCTAGCCCTGCCGCTCCCGCCGCCGCCAACGTGGCGGCGGGAGTTTTTATTGCGTCATTCCAGCTACACAAAAGATCGTAACTCTATCTCGGGTGAGAGGGGTGGGAGCGTCGGCGGCTGAGCTTTGGTCTCTCGGGCAGCCCCGCTTCCAGCGGCAAGATCAAGGGACGCGCAACGATGATCCAGGTGGACTTGAAGCAATTGCTTGGGCGCCTCAACGCCTACAGCCGGCGCAGCCTGGAAACGGCGGCCGGACTGTGTGTGTCCCGCGGCAATTATGAGGTCGCGATCGAACACCTGCTTCTGGTCATGGCCGACGACGCTCAGCGCGATATTCCGCTCGTGCTCAACCAGTATGGAATCGATATCGGCCAGTTCAAGCGCGCGCTGCAAAAGGCGGTCGACGGGATGCGCACCGGCAATACGGGGCGGCCGGTCTTTTCGCCCACCCTTGTCGAATTTCTCGCGGACGCGTGGCTGATCGCCTCAATCGAGCTGCGGCTCGGTCAAATCCGCTCCGGGGCGATATTCCTGACCTTGCTCGCCAACGGCGCCCGATTCTCGCTTGCTGAATGGTTCGATCTGATCAGGGCCATCCCGGTAGCCGATTTGAAAGCCAAGTTCGCGGAGGTCCTGTCGTCATCGACAGAAGAGGCCGGTTCTCTCGCCGTCGAAAGTGGCAAGGGGGCGGCTTCGTCCGGCGCGTCGCCCGCCGCCAATCCCGACAGCGCGCTGGCGCGTTTCACGGTCAACTTCACGGAGGCCGCGCGCAAGGGGAAGATAGACGCGGTGTTCGGCCGCGATCGCGAAATCCGGCAGATGATCGATATTCTCGGCCGGCGGCGGAAGAATAATCCCATCTGCGTTGGCGATCCGGGCGTCGGCAAAACCGCAGTGGTCGAGGGCCTGGCGCTGAAAATCGCGCAAGACGACGTTCCGGACTTCCTCAAGGGCGTCGATCTGCTCAGCCTCGATCTCGGCATGCTGCAGGCGGGCGCCGGGGTGAAGGGCGAATTCGAAAATCGTCTCAAGGGCATCATCGACGAGGTGAAGGGGTCGCCCAAGCCGTTGATGCTGTTTATCGATGAAGCGCACATGCTGGTCGGCGGCGGTGCTTCGGCCGGCGGCGCCGACGCCGCCAATCTGCTCAAGCCGGCGCTCGCGCGCGGAGAACTGCGCACGGTGGCGGCGACCACATGGAGTGAATACAAAAAATATTTCGAGAAAGACCCGGCGCTGGCGCGGCGTTTCCAATTGGTCAAGCTCGATGAACCCTCGCCCCGGGACGCGGAAGTCATCTTGCGTGGATTGCGCCAGGCCTACGAGGGCAGTCACGGCGTCTATATTCGCGACGACGCGGTGGCCGCCGCTGCGGCGCTGTCGGCCCGTTACATTTCCGGGCGTCAGCTTCCGGACAAGGCGGTCGACGTGCTCGACACCGCTTGCGCGCGCGTCAAGCTTTCGCTGACGACGCGCCCGGCCGAACTCGAGGATAAAGAGCGCTCTATCGCCATGCTGGCGCGCGAGCGTGATGCGCTCACGCGCGACTCCGTCGTGGCAGGCCGGTCGCAGGCCGAGCGGGTCGAGGCGATCGAGGCGGAGATCAACACGATCCAGACCGCGCTCACGGCGCTCGAGCGGCAATGGCGCGCCGAAGCGGCGCTGGTGTCGGACGTTGTCGCGTTGCGCAACCGCCTTCACGGTGGCAGCGACGGCGGCGCCGCGAAGTCCGGCGGAACGGCAACAGACCCGCAAGACCGCGATGACGCGCCGATCGATCGGACGAAGCTGCAGGCCGAGCTGCAGGAGAAAATGGCGCAGCTCCAGGCGCTCCATTGCGGCAAGCCGCTGGTCCATTACGAAGTAACGCCGGAGGCGGTCGGGCAGGTGATCGCGGACTGGACCGGCATTCCGGTCGGCAACATGGTCAAGGACGAAGCCCAGGCGATACTGACGCTCGCGGAAAAGCTGCGCGATCGCGTGAAGGGCCAAGACCACGCGATCCAGGCGCTCGACGAAGGCATGCGCGCCGCCAAGGCCGGGGTGAACAATCCCGGCCAGCCGATGGGCGTGTTCCTGTTCGTGGGGACATCCGGCGTCGGCAAGACCGAGCTCGCAACGCAACTCTCCGACATTCTCTTCGGCGGCGAACGCTTCCTTATCACTATCAACATGTCGGAATTCCAGGAGAAGCACACCGTCTCCAAACTTGTCGGCGCGCCCGCTGGCTATGTCGGATACGGCGAAGGCGGTGTGCTCACCGAGGCGGTACGACAGCGGCCTTATTCGGTCGTGCTGCTCGATGAGGTCGAGAAGGCCGATCCGGAGGTGCTGAACCTCTTTTATCAGGTGTTCGATAAGGGCACTTTGTCGGACGGCGAGGGACGCATTGTCGATTTCAAAAATACCGTCGTCGTGCTCACGTCCAACCTTGCCACCGACATTATCACCGAACTGGGCACCCGGGCGGAGCGGCCGACGATCGCCGAGCTTACCGAGGCGATCCGGCCGACTTTGTCGCGGCACTTCAAGCCGGCGCTGCTCGCACGCATGCAGATCGTGCCGTTTTATCCGCTGATGTCGGATATTTTGGCGGAAATCGTCCGATTGAAGCTCGACAAAGTCGGCCGCCGCCTGGCGACCAGCCAGAAGCTGAAGTTTGAATATACGGACGCCGTGGTCGAGGCGATCGCAGCGCGCTGCACCGAGGTCGAGACCGGTGCGCGCAACATCGATCACATCGTCAACAAGACGCTGTTGCCCGACATTGCGACCGAAGTGCTGGCGCGCCTCGGGGCGGGGCGCGAGTACCGGGCGCTCAAGGTTGATGTCGGCGCGGACGGGCACTTCAACTATCTGTTCGATGAGGCGGGAGAGATGCCTCAGACCCTCGCGGCGGCGGAGTGACGGAGCTCCGGGCAGCGGTGATGTACGATCAACTCGCGATTTCCGACGAACTGATCCACCTGGCGAAGCAAGTCGCCACGGAACGCAATTTGGAACGGCTGCTCGGGGAAATCGTCGCCTCCGCGCGAAGGCTCACGCGCGCCGAGGGCGGACGCATTCTCGTGCTCGACCGCGCAGTGCGCCATCTCCACTGCGTCGTCGGCCAGAACGACGTAAATCCCGCGGCGAGCGCAATCGCGACGGCCGTGCCGGTATACGACGCCGGAATGCGCTACAATCTGCAAGACCCGAATATCTATTCGCTTGTCACCGGCAAGGTTGTGAACCTGGGCGATATGTACAGCCTCGCCAGCTTCGATTGCTCACCGCTTTTTGCGCTCGACCGCCAGTCCGGTTATCGGACCAAATCGCTCGTAGTGGTGCCGTTGCTCGGTGCCGATCAGGTGACGCTCGGCGTGCTGCAGCTTGTTAATCTGCGGCTGGGACCCGGCGGCCAGGTGGGCTCTTTGCCGGAAGATGGCGTACGGCTTGTCTCGTCCTTTGCCGCCCATGCGGCAGCGGCTATTTCGATCACCCGCTTGCTTGAGGAAAATCGTCGCCTCATCCGCCAACTGGATCGTGAGGCCGCCGAGCTCGAGGCGGAGAATTCGCGGCTGCATCAGCAAGTCGCGAGCGTAGCGCCGGATGGGATCGTCGGCGGCAGTCCGGCGATCATGCAGGCGCTCGATCTTACCCGCCGCGCTGCATCGTCGGCGCGCGTCGGCATTCTGCTCTTGGGAGAGACCGGGACCGGAAAGGACGTTTTTGCCGCGGCGATCCATCGCGCAAGCGAACGGTGCAAGGGCGCCTTTGTGGTGCAGAACTGCGCCGCTCTGCCGGAAACCTTGCTGGAGAGCGAATTGTTCGGCCATCGCAAGGGCGCCTTTTCGGGCGCCGTGGCGGACAAGAAGGGACTGATCCATGAGGCGAACGGCGGCACGCTGTTCCTCGACGAGATCGGGGAAATGCCGTTGGGGCTGCAGCCGAAGATCTTGCGGGTGCTCGAGGATGGGGTCGTGCGGCGCATCGGTGACACCCGCGCGGAGACTGTCGACATCCGCATTATCGCGGCGACCAACGCCGATCTGGCGCAGAAAATGGCCAACGGCACATTCCGCGAAGACCTCTATTATCGGCTCAGCGTCTTTCCGATCCGGCTGCCGCCGTTGCGCGAACGGCCGTCGGACATTCCGCTGCTGATCGACCACTTCCTTGCGCGCACCTGCAAGGCGCACGCCCGCGCTGTGCCGGCGCTGACAGCGGACGCGCTCGACGCGCTGTGCTGCTGGCGCTATCCAGGAAACGTGCGCGAACTGCGCAACATCATCGAGCGCGCCTTGTTGCTCCTGGACGAAGGGCAACGCGTCGATCTTTGCCATCTCCCAACCGATGTATCGGCGCAGCGGCAGGTTCTCGTTCCCGCCACACCGGCCGGGGAGGATGGGGCCGCCATCGATCTAAAGAACGTCGTGCAGCAATACGAGGCGCGCATGATCGAAGCCAAGCTGCGCGAAGCCGGATGGAATCAAAGCCGCGCGGCCAAAATGCTCAATATTTCACGCCGTAGCCTGGTCGATAAATTGAACCGTTACGCAATTCGGGGTCCCAATTTGGCTGACGGCCGCGCAGAAAACGTTGTGGGGCAGCCTCCGGTCTGGTGCTAAGCTGCCGTCATGCCGGACAACGACACCGGCCGCCATCTCGCCGACTTTCTCGCCGGACGGCGGCCTTTCGAGAGCCTGGTCGGCGACCTGCGCACGCTGATCGCGGCCGATGCATCCATGGCGGATGCCCTGCAAACCTCTTTGCAGGATGCGGTCAATACCGGGCAGTTGCCCTATGATCTTGCGGTGCTGATCTGGAACGAAGCGGCCGGCCAGGATGACAGCCAGCCCGCCGATGGTGCCGACAGTGCAGGCGAGGGCGAAGGAAACGGGCGAGCCGCGGCGTCATCATACCAGGAGAAAGTAGACGAAGTCGTGGTTTCGGCGTTGCTCGATGGCTTTCGTGCCTATCGCCAGCGCACGCAGCCCGCGGATGCGCAGAGCGACGCACGCGACGACAAGCACCTCGACGCCATATTGGCGGACTTTCGCGGTGCCCGTTTTCGGCGCGATGCCGCCTCGGCCGAGGCGGGCCAACCGCGCCGGCAGGCGAGCGTTGCCGCGCGGAATTCCAGCCGCGCGGTCGGCGTCGGCACCATGCTGCGCGATCGCTTCGTTCTCGACAAAGAACTCGGCCGTGGCGGCATGGGCGCTGTCTACCGCGCCGTGGACCGGCGGCGCCTTGAGGCCATGCATCAGGCGCCTTACGTGGCGCTCAAGCTGCTCGGCGGCTCGTTCAAGGATCACCCCGACGCCTTGCGGACGCTCGAGAGCGAAGCGCGCAAGGCGCAGGAATTGGCGCATCCCAATATCGTGACCGTGTTCGATTTCGACCGCGACGAAGGCGAAGTCTTCATCGTGATGGAGCTTTTGCAGGGCATGGCGCTCGATCAGCTATTCGAACAATTTGGGCCTGGCGGCCTTGACGTTGCGGCTGCGCGGCGGATCGTGAATGGCGTTGGCGACGGGCTCGCTTACGCGCACGAACGCGGCATCGTGCACGCCGACATCAAGCCGGCAAATATTTTCGTGCTGAACGACGGGCAGATAAAAATCCTCGACTTCGGTATCGCATCGGCAGCGCGCCGCGGCGGCTTCGATGCCTCTAGCCTCGGCGCCTACACGGCCACCTATGCGAGCCCCGAACTGGAGGACGGAGCTCCGCGGGATCCGCGCGACGACGTCTACGCGCTTGGCTGCGTTGCCTACATGGTGTTCAGCGGCGAGCATCCGTTCGACAGGCTGTCCGGCGCCGAAGCACGCGAGCGCGGGCTGCAGCCGCCGAAGCTTGAGACCGCCAACGCCCATGAATGGCGTGCCATCGCGCAGGCCCTGGCGATGGAGCGCGAGGCAAGGCCGGCCAATGCCGGGATGTTCTGCGCGCAGTTCAGAGGCACAGCCGCGTAGGTGCCGCGTGCGGCGCTCGGTGCCGTGCGGCATCCATCAATCCGAGTTCGTGTCACGCCTCGATGAGGTCGACGACCGTCGAGATGCCCTTGGCGTAGGCTGAGCTTGGATCCATGACGGCGAACAAGCCGCCGCTGCCGAGGCGGATTAGCTCCTCGCTCATCGGCAGTACGGCAGCGACCGGGCTGCGATACGTGCTGGCGATGCGATCGGCAATCTGTCGGAAGTCGAACGCCGGCAGCACCTTGTTCACCACCAGAAGGAGCTGCGGGACTTCCAGGCGGCGCGCCAGCTCCAGCGTGACCGCAGTGCCCTGATAGTCCTGGTGGTCTGGCCGCAGGATCAGGACAAGCGTGTCGGAAATAGCAATCGACAGCAGCGTTTCTTCGTTGACCCCGGGATGCGTGTCGATCAACAGATAATCGAGGGCGAGGCGTTCCCCGAGATCGCGGAAGCCGTCGTTCAACATACTGACATCGTAGCCTTCTTTGAGAATGCGAGCGATCTCGCCGGTACGGATGCTCGACGGGATCAGAAGCACGGCGCCGCCATTTGCTGTGCTCTGCTGTGCCGAGAGAGCATGCGAGACGTCCACCGCCGTGTCCTCAATGCGGCAATGGCCCCAAAGATAATCGTTCAGCGTATGCCGCAGGCGCTGCGGATCGACCTGAAACAGCACGTGGATACCGGGCGACTGAATGTCGGTGTCGACGATGGCCACCCGCTTGCCGCGCTGCGCGAGCAAGGCGGCAACATTTGCGGTCGTATTCGATTTGCCGGTTCCGCCGCGATAGGAATGGGTCGATACGATGCGGGTCATTTGCGGGACTGCGCTTGCGTGCGATGGCGCGCGCGCATGTCGCGGGCGCGGGCCTGGAGCGTCTGAAAGTAGTCGGTTTCCGCGATCTCCGAAACTTCGCGATCTTTGCGGGCTTGATCGATGGTGATCTGCATCCGTTGCACCTGATCGCGCAGCACGGTGTTTTCCGAGGCGAGCTTGCGTTGCGCCTCTTCGAGCTGGCGATTGGTCTCGCCCAATTTCTCGAGCAGCTGGCTCAAATGAAATTCGCGGCCCTCCACCTGGACGGCCATGCTGGCAAAGGCCTCCGCCAGCTCGCGCACCACGTCCGGAGCATCGGTTGATTCCGCCAGGGCGAACAGTTCATCGAGCTCAGCGTAGTTGCCGCGCGCCACGCGTTCGCAGACGCTTTTCAGGGCGAGGAGAAAACGGCCGGCCTCCATCGCGTCGCGGCCGGTCAAGCGGAGAGGCGGCTGACCGCCTCGTCGCGCGAATGGAAGATGTCGAGGAAACGCGAGAATCCGCTAATGTCGAAAACGTCCTTGGTCTGATCGTTGAGCGAGCACAGCACAAGCTGTCCGCCCAATGATTTTATCTGCCTCGCCGCGTGGAGCACAACGCGCAAGCCGGCGCTGCTAATGTAGTCGACAGCCGTCATATCCAAAAGCAGCCGGTCGGCGCCGGAGGCGATCGATTTCGCTATTTCGCCGTCGAGTGCCGGTCCACTGGCGCCGTCGATCCGCCCCTCCGGGCACAGGATGCAAATGGCGGTCATGACACTACCCCTCTCAACCACGCGGACTATTCCATTCCGGCGCCGTCCAGCCGGCTGCCGTAGCGCCGCGCTCCGCAATCGCCGCGAGCGCGCGGCCAAGGCTGCCGATCGGCTGCGCACTTTTGCTCAGGATCAGCATCGTCCGCTCGGCCAGAAACTTCCGCTCGTCTTCGGTCAATATCTTGGCGGTCAGTACGACGATCGGGATTTCGGTCCAATCTTCGCGCTCGCGGATGCGGTCGAGGAATTCGAAGCCGTCGACCTCCGTCATCATCAGGTCGAGCAGGATCAGCGCCGGTGCCGGGTTGTCGCGCAGCCAATCCAGCGCGGCGCGCCCGTGCACGGCTTCTGCCACCTTCAGGCCCGTGCTTTCCACTGTGCGGCGGACGACCGTGCGGATTTCCGGATCGTCGTCGACCACCAGCACGACACGATCACCTTGCGCGTGTGAGAACTGCTCGATCACCGTAATCAGGCGGCCGCGATCGATCGGTTTGGTCATGTAATCCGAAGCGCCAAGCGAATATCCGAGATTGCGGTCGTCGACGATCGTCAGCATGATCACCGGAATGTGCTGCAGCGCCGCGTCCGACTTCATCACGCCGAGCAGAGACCAGCCGTCCATTTTCGGCATCATCACGTCGAGCGTCACGACGTCGATCGGCGTACGCCGCATTTGTTCGAGCGCTTCCAGACCGTCGCGGGCGAACAGCACGCTATAGCCTTCCTTGGTCAGGATAGCCGACAGCAGATCGTGAACGTCCGGGTCGTCATCGACGACAAGGACCGTGAGTGCGTTGCCGTTATCGGGGCGCTGGCGTGCTTTGCGCGCGGTCTGGCCCGCGCTCGGTGCGCTGTGCACCGTCTGATCGGGCAGCACGATCGTGAACGTCGAACCTTTCCCCGGCACGCTCGTGACGTTGATCGTTCCGCCCAGCATGGTGCAGAAATGCTTGGTGATGGTGAGGCCGAGCCCGGTGCCGCCGAAATGACGCGTGGTCGAGGAGTCGGCCTGCGCAAAGGCCTGGAACAGCCGCCCAATCTGCTCTTCCGTCATGCCGATGCCGCTATCGGATACTGTGAAGCGCACGCCGTCCGGGCAATCAGGATCCGCCAAGCGCGTCAGCGTCAATTTCACCTCGCCTTGCTTGGTGAATTTTGCGCCGTTGCTGAGCAGGTTGATGAGGCTCTGCTTGAGCTTGGTGAGGTCGGTGCGCAGCGAGCCGATGCTGGGCGGGCAGTCGATCGCGAGGTGATTGCCGTTTTTGGCCATCAGCGGCTCGACGATAGTGCTGACGTCCTCGATAAGACGGGGCAGGAATACCTGCTCAAGATACACATCCATCCGGCCGGCCTCGATCTTCGACAGGTCGAGGATGTCGTTGATGATGCCGAGCAGATGCTTGCCGGCGCCTTTGATTTTCTGCAGGTCGCTGACGCTCGGGGCGTCGCCACGGTCGTTGGCGTCTTCGATCAGGATTTCACTGTAGCCGATGATGGCATTGAGCGGCGTACGCAGCTCGTGGCTCATATTGGCCAGGAAGTCGGATTTGGTGCGGTTCGCCTGCTCGGCCACGCGGCGGGCGTCCTGGACGGCAGCCTCCGCCTGCTTGCGCACGGTGATGTCGTTGATCCAAGAGATCAGGACCGGCTGGCCGTCGTATTCGGTCTGTTTCCAGGACAGCAGCGACCAGAACGTACCGCCGTCGGGACGGCGATTTTGCACCTCGGCATTGAGCAACTCGCCCTCGCGGCGGAAAATTTCGAGCAGGCGATCACGCTGCGAGGGATCGGCATAAAGCTCGCGCACGTTTTTCGGCATTTGCTCCTTGGTCACACCATAGAGTTCATCGTGCCGGCGGTTGGTGTAGAGCAACTGTCCGCCAGAGCCGACGATACCGACGGCGACGGGGCTCGAGTCGAGCAGGTTGCGGATCTGCAGCGCGGAACGCCGTAGCGCCTCGCGCTCGGCATCCTCTTCCGTGAGATCCTCGATCGTCACCATGTGGGCGCCGTCGACGGCGCGGCAGGCGAGGCCGAGCAGCCGGCCAGACGGCGTCTTCTGCGTGAACTTCACTCCGTCGGTGACGATTTGCGTCATGAGATGGTCGGCGGCAGTCGCGCTTTCTCCCTCGCCGTAGTCGCCGCGGGCGACCAAATGGGCAATGAGTTCGCGCGCAGAACGTCCCGCCGCGACATTCGCGACGTCGAGTTCCAGCAGGCGGGCGGCTTCGCTGTTCGCCGCTTGCAGCGCCAGGTTGCGATCGATCATGAGGGCGCCGAAAGGCAGTCCCTCCAGTACCAGGCGTAGGAGATTGGCAGAAGCATCGGCATTTGCCGAGCCGCCCGCTGTGGCCGCCAGAGCCTCGATCATATCACAATCAGCCGCGGCAGGCGCCTATAAGGGGCTCTGGGATTGGACAATCGTCCGCTGGCGCGCTCGGATCGCATGCGCTGGTACAAATACCATGAAGCCATCGATGAGTGCACGTCGCCGCGGCAGGAAGAGAAAGCCTTCT
>JASHVN010000039.1 GCA_030044555.1 Xanthobacteraceae bacterium
CGGCGTCGAGATGCTCCACGGTCTTGACGCTTTTGCCGTCAACCCAGACGGCGAAATAGAGACATCCAGAAACCGCTTTATCGTCGACCAGCACCGTGCAGCAGCCGCACAGCCCCTGACCGCAGCTTTCGCGCGCGCCGAACAGGTCGAAGCGCTGCAACAGTTCGACGAGGTTCCGATGGGGCTCAACGGCGGTCGAGACCGGCTGACCATTGAGCATGAAATTTATCAAACGTGCACTCATCTTCATCCTCAAATCATCGGCCGGCGAATGCGCGGTTTCATTCAAAGCCTGTTCATCCAAGGCTTATTCATCCAAGGCTTGTTCCATCTAAGGCTTGGCGTACCGCGCGGCGCAGATAGACCCGAAGCAGCTCGCGCTTATAGGGCGCCGAGCCATGGGCATCGGACAGGGTCTGCACCTCGTCGGCCGCAGCATCGCCTGCGCGCTGCAGTGCCGCGTCATCGGGCGCTGCGCCTCGTAATGCTTTCTCGGCTGCAAACATGCGCGTCACCTTTTCGGTCGCCGCGCTGACGACCACGACCGGGTCCTGGATCGCGCCGTCCCTCAACGCGAACGTGACCGCGACGCCGAGTGACGGCCAATCGTCAGCCGTGCGCGAAGTGACTTTCATGTAGGCCGCCTTGCGGCCGTTGAGCGCCGGCACGGTGACCGCGGTGATCAGCTCGTTCTTGTCCAGAATCGTTTCGTAATAGCCCGCGTAAAGCTCTTCGAGCGGAATTTCGCGGTTTTTATCGGGAGCGCTGATCGATACGCGTGCGCCGAGCGCACTCAATACCGGCGGCAGATCCATGTGCGGGTCGCCGTGGGCGAGCGCGCCGCCGACCCGCGCCACGTTGCGTACCCGCACACTCGACAAGGTCCGCATCGCCTGTTTGAGCACCGGAAAGCGCGCCGCGACATTGGGATCTTTTTCCACGTCGCGCAGCGTCGCCATGGCGCCGATGCGCAATTCGCCATTGCGGGTCAGCGTAATGCGCGAAAAGTCCGGCTCGATGTGGTGCAGACAGATGAGCCGGGTCGGCGCGAAAACACCGGCCTTCATCATCAGCATCAAGGCGGTGCCGCCAGCGACCGGACGGATGGTCGGCTCTTCCGGATCGAGCAGCGACAACGCCTCCTTGAGCGATGTCGGCTCCACCATTTCGAATGGAATCACTTCACGCGCCTCCCGAATAGTCTCTGCGGCTCCGACCGGGAGCCACCTTTAGCCACTCGGGCAACCTTTAACCACCCGGGATTGTCACGTCGAGACGGTGAACCGCCACACTAGGCATGCCGCCCGCGCGGGCTCAGCACGTAGGCGCCGCCGAGCACCAGGAGCGCCATCACGGCTGGCGCAACGGCAAGCCAGAGGCTGGCGGCGGCAACAGCCGCGGTCGCCGCCCAGCCAATCGAGCAAAAGGCCTCGGCGAAGGTGGCAAGCCGCGAGGAGACTTGACGGCGGCGAAATTGGCTGCGTTTGGCCTGGCTGCGGAACCAGAATTGCACGGCGGTCGCCGCAGCCGCGGCGATCGCGATTCCGATCCCGGCAATCAGCGCGTGCCAGGCCGAAGCGATAGCGAGCGCGGCCACAAGCGGCGCGAAGATGATCGCAACAGCCCCGAGCACCGCCTCGATTTTCGCTTGCAGGATGAAGCGCGGCGGCACCGGCGCGGTGGCGACGAGGTCGGGCGCGTCTTCGCCGGAAATCGCGAGCCAGGCGAGCCCGCCGGCAAGCTGCCCCGCCGCCATGACCAGCACCGGCACGACAAGCTGCAGCGCGCCGTCGCCGCGATCGAAGCTGCGCCACAGCATCAGCGCCGGCGGCACCAGATAAAGCATCTGCATCAGGGTCTGCGACATCAACCACGGATCGCGGCGAAGCAGAATCCATTCCTTGCGGCGCAAGGCGCTGCGCGGCGTCGTTCTGCCGCCGCGGAAGGCATTTCGCCGCGCACGAATGGCATTGCCCTGTCCGATGGCAGAAGCGGCGATCGCGTATTGGCCGAACCGCGGCGCAACGAACGCAACGGCGGCGGCAAGCAGCACCAGACTCATCATGAGCACTGCAAACAGCGGAATTCCCTGGCCCAGAGCGGCGCGCGCCGGCCACCAGACGAGGCTGCTCACGTTGGGCGCCAGCGCCAGGACCGTACTCGACTGCAACAATGCGGTGCGCGAGATCGTGCCGTAAGACAGGATCGCGGTGATTTGCAGACCGATGACGAAAGCCGCGCCGATGATCGCGGCGACCACCTGGGCGACGAAGCGCGTGCGCTTGGCGCCGAGCAGGCGGAAGAGAACGACGGTCAAGCCTACGGCCAGCGCCGTCGCTGCCGCCCCCATCGCCACGATCAACCCGTAGGCGCCAAGCCAGCGCCAGCCGCCGCGGAGGATCAGAACATCGATGAATGGAGCAGCCAGCGGCAGCGCCATCATCGTCGTCGCCAGCGCAATCGTGACGATGCGCACGCCGAAAAGCTTGTCGCTGTTTACAGGAGAAGCCAGGATCAGATCGAGATCGGAGCGCGCGTAGAAGGCGCGGGTGATCGACTCCATCGCCTGCGAGATCATCAGCATCCAGGACAGCAGCATGGTCGCGGTGATGGCGAGCAGTGTCTGCTTGTCGATCGCGGCGTCGGCATAACGACCGACCATCCAATAAGCGACGAAGTGCATGAACAGGATGAACGCGACGATCCCAACGGCGACCAGGCGCAGGCGCTCGCGCCGCCCGGC
>JASHVN010000281.1 GCA_030044555.1 Xanthobacteraceae bacterium
AGGCATCGTCGCCGTGTTGGGAACGCTGCCGCCGGCAAGCCATGCCGCTCATCATCACGAGGTCGAAGAGTCCGTTCCCCCCGACGCGAGCTTTCAACACATTCATTCCGAACACGGCATGGCCGACGTGATCATCGAGCCGGGCCGGGTCGGAACGGCGCGCGTCACCATTCATCTGCTAAATGACGACCTCGAAACGCTGACGGCGCAGGCAGTGACGCTCACACTGACCGCTCCTATGGCAGCAGCCAAGCCGATAACGCGCACGGCCTTACAGGAGGCTGACGGCCGATGGCATGTCGACGGCGTCACGCTTGCCGAACCGGGGAACTGGATCGTGACGGTTGACGCGTTGCTCGGTCCTGACAACCGCTTGCAACTCGTCGCACCGATCGTGATCGATCCCAAAAAATAAAGACCGTTCGTTTAGGTTAGAGCATGACCCCGAAAAAGCCTGCCCCGGACCTGATCCGGGGTGGAGACCGGTTTTTGGAAAGATCATGCTTTAACAATAAGTTAGAGCGGGATAACGATTCAAAGAAAACCCATCCCGCTCTAGGGTCAAAGCTCATAAGCCCCAGTCGCTTTCCGCCGTCGATCGCAATGGCCAGCCTTTTTCCGAGGCAATGAGCACGTCAAGGGCGCGCTTTGCGCGCCGCGTAGCGGCTTAAGCCCTTGACGTGCTCATTGCCTCGGAAGCCCTTGCAGCCATCGCGATCGACGGTTCTCTCCGATCGTTTCTGTTGTGGTCGTGGATCAAAGTGCGTGCTCTATGAGTTTTGACCCTAGATCAGCAACAGCGCCAGCGCGAGGGCGCCGGCGGCGAAGCAATAATAGGCGAAGGGATCGAGCGCATCGAAATCGTGCTTGCGGAAGTAATGCATCAAGAACGCGATGCTGGCATAGGCGGTGACGCCGGCGACCAGACAAGCGACGAGTGTGGGCATTTGCCAGGCCGCGCCCGAATGCAGAAATTTCGGTACCTCGTGGACGGTGGCGGCGACGATGATCGGCGTGCCGAGAAGGAACGAGAAGCGCGCCGCGGCCTCGTGATCATGGCCGGCGGCAAGGCCTGCCGCCAAGGTGACGCCGGAGCGCGACATGCCCGGAATGAAGGCAAGGCATTGCGCCAGCCCGATGCCGATGGCGCTCTTTAAGGTCATCATTTGCAGCGGACGGGTGCCGCGCGATTTGAGCCGTTCGGCGATCAACAGCACGAGGCCGTTGACGATGAGGAAAGCGGCGGCGATGAGCGGCTTGGCGAAGGCCTCGCGCACCAGCTTTTCCAGCACCGCACCGATCAGCACCGCCGGGATCGTGGCTGCGCAGATATAAAGAAAAATGCGGCGCTCGTCCTTGTTGTCGGGCTCACGGAAATTGATCACGGCCTGCGCAAACGCGATCCAGTCGCGCCAGAAATACAAGAGCAGCGCCACCGCCGTGCCGAAATGGATCGCCACCAGGAACGGGAGGAATTCGGGTGACTGGAAATCGACGTTCCAATGCAGCACCGCCGGAACCAGCACCGCATGCCCGAGGCTGGAAACGGGAAAAAGCTCAGTCACCCCTTGCAGGAGCGCGAGCAGCGTAGCGGTGAAGAGTTCCATGATCCACCCAGAGCTTTACCTGACTGATTGCAGCATCCGTGCTGATTCGGCGCAAAATTGTAAAGTGCAGGCGGACCTATCTGCCGTGATTGTATAGCGTTCCAATGACCGGCGGCGGAGCCAGGCTGGCGCGATCACCAGACGGCGAGGAGGCAAATCACCGCAAAGGGAATGGCGACAAGTCCGAGATAGAGCCAGGTTCGATAGCCATGGGCGTCGATGGGTCCTTTGAACAGCTGGACGGCCAGCCAGATGCAAACGGCGAGGCCAAGCAACAAGCGAACAACATCGAGCGGCGTATCATAGACCGTCCAGATCGTCTCGTTCTGCGGCATGCTGACGATGAACGTGATCAGTACCACGAGGCAGATAAACACCACACGCAAGAAGGTGGCTGCTACCCGGAGAGTAGGCGAGATTCTCTCGGTTGGTGACGAAGCTTCGGCGGCCGTCCCCGCCGGCGCCGATCTGCTCGAAAATGGCCCCATGGCCGTGATTCCCTGATCCTTCCGCCATTCCCGACGAAGCAAGCATAACACACAATTCTTCGATGATGCAGTGACCCGGTCAAAATTGAGGTCGACAAAGCCCCGCGGCGGCCGTTGCGGGCCGCTCGCTTGAAGTTATTGTCAGCTTTCCAACAGCCTTTAACGCTTCCGCAAGACGAACGCCCTGCCGTTGAGTCCAGCCGTCGGGATTGACGGTCCACCCACGCTGGCGGCGGGGTGGCGTATCAGCGCCGCGCCATCGATTCTCCCACTGCTTAAGTTCGGTGGGGGCGCGCCCGCATGGGGCGCTGCAAATTGCGTCACGGCGAGATTTCTATTGGCCAAACTGCTCGTTCCGCTTGCCGGTGACCCGGAGGGCTGCATTTGCAAATGACGGAAGGGCACAACGTTGCCCCGTTGGACAACCTCACGCCGTGTAATCGGTAAACCAATCGCATTGCGGCCCACGACGGATGGCCCCGCCGATGGCTTTGTCGCGAAAACATGCGCGTGGTTAGACGGCGCGATCTTGAAAGTCTTCCGCAGCGCGCCCGCATTGTCGTGGCCACTGGGGCCGCCATGCTGCACACTGATGGGGAAATTGACGTCCCCTTTTTTTGTGCCGTCGCGCGTTGCGTGATGAACCGAATTCGTCACGCCTTTGGCGTGGGACTGCTCGCGCGCAAAACCTGCCGGCAACGCCACAGCGCCGAACAACGTGGCCACAGCGGGATATAGCAGGATGCGACAAGCGAACTTCTTCACGGTCGAACACTCATTCGCCGGCAGGCGGGGTTTCCGGGTGCTCGGCACGCAATGCATGCTCCGCATGGTCGAGCCACATCGTTTGCAGCGCCGGCACGACAATGAGGAGTATGATGGGGCCGACAAACATGCCGCCGACCACGACGGTCGCCAGCGGCCTCTGCACCTGACTGCCGATGCCGGTCGAAATCGCCGCCGGCAGCAAGCCGATACAGGCCGATAACGCGGTCATCAGCAGCGGGCGCATCCGCTGCGACGCGGCATGAAACATGGCATCGATCGCGCCCATGCCGGTGGCTCTCACCTCGTTGTAGTAGGTCATGATCAGGATGCCGTTCATCACCGAGACGCCGAACAACGATACGAATCCGACCGCCGCCGAAATGCTGAAGTTCTGGCCGGAAAGATAGAGCGCCAATACACCGCCTCCAGCGGCGAACGGAATACCGGCCAGCGCCATCAAACTGTCGCGCATTGAATTAAAGAGCGCGTACAACAGCACGAAGATGAAAAGCAAACTGATCGGGACGATGATCGCCAGTCGCGCTTTCGCCCTTTGCAGATCTTCGAACTCGCCAGCCCAGACAAGCCGGTAGCCGGGCGGCAGCTTGACGTTCGCGGCAATCCTTTGCTGCGCTTCGGCGACCGCGCCGCCGAGATCGCGGCCACGGACGCTGAACTTGACCGGAATATAGCGTTCTCCCCCTTCATGGTAAATATAGGAGGCACCGGTATCGAGCGAGATATCGGCAAGCTCGCTCAGCGGAACATA
>JASHVN010000282.1 GCA_030044555.1 Xanthobacteraceae bacterium
GCGCCCCGTACTGCTGCGCTGTAGAACGCTCCGCGGCCGCTTACGCCTTGCCGCGCAGGCCGGCGGCGATGCCGCGGTTCACCTTGATCATGGCCTTGATCTGATTCAGCGTCGGTTTGGTCATCGCCGCGAACGTCTCGTTCATGACGAACATGCCGAGGTTTTTGATGTTGCTGCGCACCGGCTTCGGCAGTTGATTGTCGTCGCGCAGCACGGAATCGAGAAATACCGTCCAGAGCCTGCGATTGTAGAGCAGGGCTTCCCTGAAGTCGGCCGACTTTTGCGGCCACGCATCGTGAACCGCCTGCAATTTGGCGGCTGCTTTGAGCAGCAGGCTTGCTTCCAGATCGCGCGGGGAGGCCGTCTCTGTGGCGGTTTTCGCATAGGTTTGTGCGGCGTAGTTCACTTTCAGCAACTCCTTCTCGTGGGCGATGAGCTTGCGCGTTTCCTTTAACGCTTTATACAGCTCGCCCGTTAAGATTTGATTATTGATACTGTCGATAAACGGCTGTGCGCCCGGCGCCGCCGCCAGCATCTCGCAGGCCAGCCGCAGATAAACGGCGTAATTCTCCTGCAGCCGCTTGGTCGTGTACATGAGTTGCACGGCGAGATAGATGCGCTTGGCCGGGCTGTTAGCCCGCCGCGCCGTCATGATGTCCTTCTCGCGCAGGATAGGCACCGCGCCTTCGACGGCAAGCCGCGCCCGGTGATCGCCGTTCGTGACGACGCAGTCACCGAGAATGAATCGCTCGCCGGGTTTGAGCTCGATCTTTAGCGGCACGTCGCCCTTCCTTGCCGACATGCATGGTTTGCCGATGCCGGTTAAGGGTCCGCTAAGCGAGACGCGCCGCGAAATAGCGAAATCGTGAACAATGAGACTAAAGCGGCTTCCGGGACTATCGCTCAGGTCGCAGCCCAAAGACTCTGTGCTGAGAGCGTCGAGACGGGGCCGCTAACGATGGCTTCGACTGTTCCGAACAGTTTGAAATTTGGGGTGATCAGAGAATGCCGTCGATCGCGATGGTCGCAAAAGTTCCGAACCAATCAGGGTGTCAAGGGTGAAACCGCTTCGCGGCGCCCGTAGGGCGCCCTTGACACCCTGATTGGTTCGGAAAAACTGCAACCATCGCGATCGACGGCCCCGTCTCGGCGCGTTGATACAGGGTCTTTGAAATTCTCGCAGAGCATGATCCAGAAAAGCTTGCCCTTGGACTTGGATCCGGGGCAGGAAGGCGTTTTCGAAAAAGAGATCGTGCCCCACCGATTTCCTCTTTTTTGGCCTCCGCAAAACGAAAGCGGCGGGGTTTTGCCCCGCCGCTCCCGTGTAAGGCCTGTTTCCAGAAGAAGAATTAGCCGAACAGTTTGAGCACCGACTGGTTCGCCTGGTTGGCGATCGAGAGGGCCGAGATTTCCAGCTGCTGCTGGGTCTGCTCAGTGAGCAGGTCGGCGCTCTCCTGGTTCTGGTCAGCCGCCACCAGGTTGCTGGCGCCGGTCTGCAGCGTGTTGATCATGGCAGTGGTGAACGTCTGCCGGGTCGAGATGGTCGACGAGTTGGTGCCGAATGTCTCGGTCTGGCTCTGCACGTTGTTGAGCGCAGTGTTGAGATTGGTGACCAGGTCAGAGAGCTCGTTAGTGTCCTGGAACGAGCCAGTGGTCGCGCCGGAGATTTGCGACAAGCCGAGCCCCTCGGCACCGTAGCTCACGCCCGTAATGGTCAGCGAACTCGTGCCGGTCTGGTTGAAGTCGATCTTCAGGTTGTCGCCGCCCAGAAGATTGACGCCGTTATAGCCGGAGTCCGAGGCCATTTGGGTGATCTGCGTCAGCAGCTCATTGTAGTTTTCCTGCAGCGTGCTGCGCGTGGTGCTCGATCCGAGTGGCGAATTGTCGGTCGTGGCGGTGGTGGTGAGGCCAAGCGTGCTGGAAAGCGCGTTAGCGTTGACCGTGAAGCCGGTCGGGTCCGAGTTGGAAGTGAGCACCAAGTGCCCATTGCCGTCGTCGGTCGCGGTCACAGCGCCGTTGGCGCCGAGGCCGGTCGTGTTGTTGATGTCGGCCTCGATCTGAGCCAGCGTCGAATCCGAGGCAACCGAGACATTGTATGTCGAGCCGCCCACGGCGATCGACAGAGTGCCGGCGGCGTTGCTGTTGGCCGCCCCATTCAGCGACACCGCATTGGTGGCGGTGGCGGCTGTGGTGAGGCCGAGGTTGTTCGCGATCGTGCTGGCATCGACCGTGAAATTGCCCGCCGAGCTCAGGACCAGTTGTCCATTGGTATTGGCGCTCGCGGTAACGGCGCCGCTGAGACCGGTGGTGTTGTTGATGTCGTTCTCGATCGTGGCCAGGCTCGAGTCGGCAGTGATGGCGACATTGTAGGTGGCCGAGCCGACGTTGATCGCAAGCGTGCCGGCGGAGAGCGTTGTGGCCGCGCTGGTGCTGATGGTGCTGGTTCCGGTTGAGGCGGTGGCTATGCCCACGTTCGTATCGGCGGCGATCGTAAAGCTATTGGTGCCCGAAAGCGCGGTGATGACGAGATCGCCGCTGGAGTTGGTGGTCGCGGTCAGGGCGCCGGAAATGCCGGTCGTGCCGTTGATAGCGGCCGCGACTTGAGCGATCGTTTCGCCCGAGGTGAGCGCGACGTTAATGGCGCTGCCCGTGCCAACATTGATTGTCAGCGTGTCGGCTGCGGTCAGAGCTGCGGTGGACGTTCCGGTCACCGCTCCGCCGACGAACTGGCCAAGTTGGACCGATCCGGTCGTGGCGGCGGTGCCGCCGAGGCTGGCCGTTCCGGTGGCCGACGCTGCCGTCGTCCAGCTGTCGGACTGCGCTTGCTGCACCGTGGACAGCGCCTGCTGCAGCAGGCTGGTGATGCTGGAGAGGCCGTTGGTCGCCGCGTCGATCGTCTGCAGGCCTTGCCCGATCTGGTCGAGCAGCGAGCTCAGCGAGTTGGCGTCGTTGGTCAGGTTCTGCGAGGTGAAATACGCGCTCGGATTCGCGGCGGCGGAGTTGACTGATTTGCCGGTGGCGAGCGCTTCCTGGGTGGTGGTCAGGTCGGCAGAGGTTTGCTGCAACGACAGCAGGTTCTGCCGAATGCCGGATGACAAGGTGATGTCAGACATTAGAGGTACCCTTCTGGTTTCCAGGCCGTACTGGCTTGCACCGCGCCGGACGTTCTGTACGGGCAAGTGCACGTGGTCCGATCTCACGACCGGCTGCCGAAGCTTTGCCGCATTTCGTTTAAAGACGAGTAAATCCGCGGACTTTCGGCTTCGGCGCGTGTCCGCCGTGCCGCGTGGTAGGGAATTGCTAGCCTTAATTTATTGTAAGCACTGCTTGCTGCCGACTGCGGGCGCGGGCCGATTAGCGTCATTCGCAGAGGGCGGCGAGCCGGCTTAATGCGGCATTAACCATTCGCTTTGCAATTGGTTAACCATAATCGGACAAACCGCTTTTATTTGGCGGAACCATTTTGCGATCAGCGAATCAGGGCACGCCGATGAGCGACAGCGCGATTGAAACTACAACGCCTGCCGCCGGCGATGGCGCGGCGCGGCCGGCCGAACAAGTCAACCTCGTCATCGCCACGCCTTGCTTCGGCGGGCAGGTCTCCGCTCTTTATACGGCGTCGTTGTTCAAACTGCAGGCGCGGGCGCGCGCCTACCGCGGGCTGCGCCTTAAGGTTCTGT
>JASHVN010000283.1 GCA_030044555.1 Xanthobacteraceae bacterium
TCGATCGCCATCGACCGCTCGACGACGATCCGGTCGTCGCTGCACGACACGGAAATGACGCTGGTCATTTCCGTCCTCCTTGTCACCATGGTGGTGTACTTGTTTCTGCGCGACTTCCGCGCCACGCTCATTCCCAGCGTCGCCGTGCCGGTATCGCTGCTCGGCACTTTCGGCGCCATGTATCTGTTGGGCTACAGCCTCGACATTCTGTCGCTGATGGCGCTCACCATCGCCACCGGCTTTGTCGTCGACGACGCTATCGTCGTGCTGGAAAACATATCGCGCCATCTCGATGAGGGCATGCCGCGCATGGAGGCGGCGCTGCGCGGCGCGCGCGAGGTCGGCTTCACCGTACTGTCGATCAGTCTGTCGCTGGTTGCGGTATTCACGCCCATTCTGCTCCTTGGCGGCATTGTCGGCCGGCTGTTCCGCGAATTCACGCTCACGCTTTCACTCGCCATTCTCATCTCGCTCGCCATTTCGCTCACCACCACGCCGATGCTGTCGGCGTTGTTCCTGCGCGCGCGGCCGCCGGGCCAGCAGCGTCGCCGCAGCCGGCTGTTCGATCGGGTGCTGCACGGCTACAGCCGCTCGCTCGGCTGGGCGCTCCGCCACAGCCGACTCGTCTTTGTGATTTTCCTCTCGGCGATCGCGCTTAACGGGCTGTTCGCCTACATCATACCGAAAGGCTATTTTCCGCAGGAGGACACCGGGCGCCTGGTCGGTGCGCTGCAAGCCGATCAAAGCGTGTCGTTCCAGGCCATGACGCAAAAGCTGCGGCAGATGCTGGCCATAGTGCAGGCCGATCCCGCGGTCGAACATGTCGTCGGCTATACGGGTGTCGGCAGCGGCGGCGGCTTTGGCCAGATCAACACCGCTTCGGTATTCGTGTCCCTAAAGCCGATCTCCGAACGCCCGCCGGTCGATCAGGTGATCGCGCGGCTGCGGCCGAAGCTGGCGCGGGTACCGGGCGGCCGCCTGTTTCTGTTCCCGGTACAAGATATCCGCGCCGGCGGCCGCCAGAGCAACGCGCAATATCAATACACGCTGCAATCGGACAATCCCGACGACCTCACCACCTGGACGCCCAAGCTCGTGCAGGCGCTCGAGCACAGCTCGGTGCTCGCTGACGTGAACTCAGATCAGCAGCAGAAGGGCCTCGAGACCGATCTCGTCATCGATCGCGACACCGCCTCACGGCTCGGAATTACGCCGGCGCAAATCGACAATACGCTCTACGACGCGTTCGGCCAGCGCCAGGTATCGGTGATCTACAGCGCGATCAATCAATACCACGTGGTCATGGAAATCGATCCGCGCTACACGCGCAATCCGAGATCATTGAACGACATTTATATTTCGACCTCCGGCGGCGGCGCTTCCGGGACGGCAACGTCGAACTTGCCGGCGGGGACGGTAACCGCATCCGCGGCGGCAAGCGAGGCTAACGCCTCCACAACGGCGGCGGCCAACGCCAACAACAATTCGGCGGAAAACGCCGCCATTAACGCCCTTGCAACCGGTGGCAAGAGCAACACCTCCGCTGGCGCGGCCGTGAGCACGGCGCAGGAAACCATGGTTCCGCTCTCCGCTGTCAGTCACTACGCCCCCGGCAATACGCCGCTTTCGGTTACCCACCAGGGCCTGTTCGTCGCCTCGACCATCTCCTTCAATCTGCCGCCCGGGGCCTCGCTCGGCGACGCCACCGCCGCGATCGACAGCGCCGTCAACGCGCTGCACATGCCGGCGTCGATCCACGGCAGCCTCGCCGGCACCGCCCAGCAATTCGCGCAGTCTCTGCACAACGAATGGATTCTGGTGATCGCTGCGATTGCTGCGGTCTACATCGTGCTCGGCGTACTTTATGAAAGCTACGTTCATCCCATCACTATACTCTCGACACTGCCGTCGGCCGGCGTCGGCGCGTTCCTGGCGTTGATGCTGTTCCACACCCAGTTCGACATCATCGGTACGATCGGCGTTATTCTGCTCATCGGCATCGTCAAAAAGAACGCGATCATGATGATCGATTTCGCCATCGACGCGCGGCGCTCGCGCAACTTGAACTCCTACGACGCGATCTTCGAGGCCTGCATGCTGCGCTTCCGCCCGATCATGATGACGACGTCGGCGGCGATCCTCGGCGCCGTGCCGCTGGCGCTGAGCTTCGGCAACGGCGGCGAAATCCGCCGGCCGCTGGGAATTTCGATCATGGGCGGGCTGATCATCAGTCAGCTGCTCACGCTCTACACCACGCCGGTTCTTTATCTTTATCTGGACCGGCTCGGCCAATGGACGGTCAACTGGCGCAGCCGCCTCATGCCCGGCCTGTTCGGCGCTCCGCCGGCGCCCGCGGAATAGATCTTGCTCGCGCCGTCGCCTGACTCGGCTCAGCGAATATAGATGTGGCGCCGGCTATAGCAGCATGGCGTCGGCCAATGCGGCCAGCGCTCGCCGATGGCGGCGCGAATGTGCAAGATTTTTCGGCGCAAGTGGGTGATGATCGGGCCCTTGTGGCCGTCGTCGGCGTCCGGGTCCGCTTCCAAAAAGGCGATGTGGTTTTCCATGTGATAGATCACACGGTGC
>JASHVN010000284.1 GCA_030044555.1 Xanthobacteraceae bacterium
CGGCCTAGGGAGCCGCATGTGCCAGGCCAACGGGGTCGACAAGGTGCCGGCGGTGCGCGAGACGCTCGGCCGGCTCGCCGCCCTGGAAGCGACCATCGCGGGTCTCGTCAACGGCCAGATCGAGGCGTGCGAGACCTGGCCGGATGGTTACGTCACGCCGAACCGGCGCATGGTCTATGCCGCGCTCAACTGGTGCCAGGAACACCACACCGAAATCATCGACACGCTGCGCACGCTCGCCGGCGCCGCGCCGCTGCAGATGCCGGCGAGCGTCGATCTGTTCGCCGATGCGGTGCTCAAGGATCGCTTTCAGCGCTGGTGGGGCACCGCGAGCATGCGCGCGGATGCGCGCTACAAGCTCTATAAACTCGTGTGGGATCTGATCGGCTCGGAATTCGCCGGCCGTCACATGCTCTACGAAAAGTTCTACGCCGGCAATTCGATCATCGTGCGCAACCAGAGCGATCGCGAAGCGCCGTGGGAGAAATTCCACAGCATCGTCGACGGTCTCCTTGACGCCGTGCCGATGCCGGACGAGGTCGCGGACAGCGCCGCGTTCAAAAAGACGCAGCGCTAGCCGCGCGCCGGCACTGGAGTGGCGGCAATCCCTGCGCCAGATGACTTACGGACCGAGACCACCGCCAACGCGGCGATGATGCACAGCGCGCCGGCGATAAAGAAGGCCGGCAGGTAGGTGAAATATTCGGTGCGGATCAAACCGGCGCCAAACGCGGCGCTGGCGGCGCCGATCTGGTGGCCGGCGAACACCCAGCCGAACACGATGCCGGCCCGCTCACGGCCGAAGCGATCGGCGGTGAGCTTCACCGTCGGCGGCACGGTCGCGATCCAGTCGAGACCATAAAACACCGCGAACAGCGACAGCCCGTAGAACGTGAAATTCGTGAACGGCAGATAGAGCAACGACAGCCCGCGCAGGCCGTAATACCAGAACAAGAGCCAGCGCGGATCGAAGCGATCGGAGAGCCAGCCGGAACCGATGGTGCCGAAGAAATCGAAAAAGCCCATCATGGCGAGCACGCTCGCCGCGGTGACGGCCGGCAAGCCATAGTCGTGGCACAGCGTGATGAAATGGGTCTGGATCAGGCCGTTGGTGCTGCAGCCGCAGACGAAGAACGTACCGAACAGGACCCAGAAGATCGGCACGCGCGCGGCGTCCTTGAGCACGACAAGCGGCGACAGCAATAACGAGACCAGACCGGCTCCGGCGGGCGGCGGCGGCGCCACCGCGGTTTCGCCATAGAGCGGCAGACCGATGTCGCCCGGCCGGTCGCGCATGAATATCAAGGCGACGATTCCGGCGATCGCCAACATGCAACAGACCAGCACCAGCGCCATGCGCCAGCCGTAACTGGTCGCCATTTGCGCGATCACGGGCAGGAACAACAATTGGCCGGTGGCGTTGCTGGCGGCGAAAATGCCCATGACCAGGCCGCGGCGATGATTGAACCAGCGCGTCGCTACGGTCACCGCGAGCACCATCGCGGTGAGCCCGGTGCCAACGCCGACCACGATGCCCCACAGCAGCACGAGCTGCCACACCTCGTGCATGCCCAAGGAGACGAGAAAGCCTGTTGAAATCAGGATCACCGCGCCGACCATCACGGCGCGCACGCCGTAACGGTTCATGAACGCGGCGGCAAACGGGCCGAACAATCCGAACAGCATCAGCCGGATCGCCAGCGCCGAAGAGATCTGCGCGTCGTTCCAGCCGAACTCTTGTTCCAGCGGCACGATCAGCACGCCCGGCGTGCTCATTGCGGCGGCGGTCACCACCGTCGTCAGCAGGGTGACGGCGACAATCACCCAGCCGTAATGAATTTTGTGGCGGGCCAGCGTTGCGGCCAATGCGGAGGACGCCATGCGTTTAAATCCTGGAGGTCAAATCCTGAGTTCAAATACCGGCGGCAACCTGGGGCCTAAAATCCCGGGCTGCACCCTGCGACGATGAGTTACATGATGACCATCATCATTGGTTGCGCATTCATGTCAATCATCATATAAATTGTCAACCGCAGCCTCCACGCTGCATGGCTGAGGTGCATCATGCGAGTAAGCCGCGAAAAGGCCGCCGAGCACCGCGAGCGCATCATCGATGCCGCGGGCGCCCTGTTCCGCGAAAAGGGCTTTGGCGGCATCAGCGTCGCCGACATCATGAAGGCGGCCGACCTCACCCACGGCGGCTTTTATGGACATTTCGACTCGAAGGACGATCTTGTCGCCGAGGCCTGCCGACGCGTCATGGCGCTCGCTATCGCCAATTGGGAAAGAACGGCCGCGCGCGCTCCCGATGATCCGTTTGCGGCGTTGCTGACGCGCTATCTGTCGTCGCGCCATCGCGACGATCCGGGACGCGGCTGCGTTTTTGCAGCGCTCGGTGCCGACGCGGCGCGTAGCGGCCCTTTGGTGCATGACGCCTTCGCGGACGGTCTAGAACCGATGATTGCTCTCCTGGCGAGATCGGCACCTGGCTCGTCGAAGCTGGCCCGGCGCCGCAAAGCCGTGGCCGCTATGGCGGGTCTCGTCGGCGCGTTGCTGCTGTCCCGCGCCATTGGCAAGCGCAAACTCTCCAACGAAATCCTGGACGCGACGCGGTGCGAATTGCTGGCCTTCGCCGATTGAAGGATTTGCCCGCCCGGCCGTGTTCACGAATTGTTCTTGACCAAAGGCCGGGAATATGGACTTCACACACCCTAGTTATCTCGATTCCATCGATATTTTGTGATGATTCGATTTTTTCGCGCGCGAGAACTTCAATAACTTCAATGGCTTAAATGGCACGCCCAGATTGCATGGCGTGGACTTTCTACAAATGATTGGAACTCAGTTGTTTAATTTCAACGACTTAGCAAACGATCAGCGTTTACGAAATTTTACTGGTT
>JASHVN010000285.1 GCA_030044555.1 Xanthobacteraceae bacterium
GCCCGGCCGCCCGGGTCCGGCCCGGCAATGACGCGCTTATGATTCTTTAGATTTGCACGATTTGCTCGCCCCCAAGCCGCGCCGCGATCAAGAGCCGTAGCGAAAAACGCCGCTCAATCAAGGACAGGTATCCAGAATCGAGACAATGCTTGATAATTGTCGCGCACGGGGTAGAAGCGCGCCGCTCCGCTCGCCGAAAGGGCGCTTTCCGGATGCGATCTTGAGAGCGGAGTGAGCGCGGAAGCCCGCGCGCGGTCTCGCACACCGCTCCCGGGCGGCTTTGGGACCCCGCCCGGCTGGCACTACGACCGGCCCGCGAGGAACTCGCTGCCCGGGGAGCGGAATAGTCATACCCATTCGCGCTCTCATGAAGCGCGGGCCCGAAGCTGAGCCAGGCGTCAAAACCTGGCGAGTGCCGCGGTGGAGCGCCGGAAGGCGAGCGGGCGCCGAAATGCCCGCAGCCGCGCCCCGCGCATGTTCGGGCGGCAACGCTTGGACCTGCGGTGCGGCCATTGGATGGACGCGCCTCTCGGCGCTCCGCCTCCCTGCCTTTGAGGGAGGTTCGTGGAATGGCTTTGGCAAATCTCGGACGCGAACAAAAAAACGCGCCGCGAGAACTCCGTCATTGCGAGCGAAGCGAAGCAATCCAGGACCGCTTACGAGGCCCGGAAGACCGTTCTGGATTGCTTCGTCGCTTCGCTCCTCGCAATGACGACAAAGAGCGGTGGAGGGGCGTCTGCATCGCCACATCGCCTTCGTCGAAGGAAGTTCGTTGGAGCCCGCGCCCGTTCCACCATCCTTCGCGCTGCGCGCTACGGATGGTCCCCCCTTCCCCGCTGTCGCGGGGCAGGATGAAGATGCGCCGCGAGACGGAGTTTACTTTCACCTCTCCCCGCACGCGGGGAGAGGTCGACCGCCGGAGCGTAGCGAAGGCGGTCGGTCGGGTGAGGGGGCGCCGACGCGAATTCTGAGTGGTGAGCTGTCCGGCTCTTTAGAAGGAGAAAACTTTGCAAGAGAAAACGGATGCGCTGGTGCGTATTCGGCAGAGTGGAATCGAACCAAGAGCCGGGAAATGCCGTCGATCGCAATCGGAAAAAGGGCAGCCGTTGCGATCGACGGCGCGTCGCATCGAGCGTCTTGGGGAAAACGCTCGTTCGATGCAAGCGAATCCGCGCCGGCGACCACGGCGGATCCGCGTGGATGCACGAGGCAAACTCGCGCATCAATTGCGGGATATGCGTCGAGGCAAACGGCGATCCGAATCGAATTCTCGCAAATTGTCATCCAGTTGGAATAAAGTGCTGCTTCATTGCACACGAGAACGTGAAGCGGACGCCTTATAACTGCAAAGAGCGCCGCGCCATCATAAGCCAAAGTCTTTTCTATAGGAGGCCGATATGGGTCTACTCGATGTTCTCAACGGCATGCAGAACGGTCCACACGGAGCGCCGAGCTCCGGCGGTGGCGGCATGTCTCCGCTCACAATGGCGCTGCTCGGGCTCATCGCGTTCAAGGCGATCAAGAGCTTCAGCGGTACTGGCCAGCCGAGCGCCGACACTGGCGCGCCTCCCGCCGGTACTGCACCTTCCGGCGGCTCCGCCGGCGGCGGCCTTGGTGGTTTGCTGCAAGGCGGATTGGGCAGCCTCCTCGGCGGCGGTGCAGCCGGGGGCGCATTGGGCAGCCTCCTCGGTGGCGGCGCAGCCGGAGGCGGGCTGGGCAGCCTTCTCGGCGGCGGCGGCGCGGCCGGAAGCGTCTTGAGCGAAGGCTTGAACGATATCGTCAAGCAATTCGAACAGAACGGGCAGGGCGACGTCGTCAAGTCATGGGTCGGTTCGGGGCCGAACAAGGCGATTTCGCCGGAGGATCTCGGCAACGCGCTCGGAGCGGACCGGGTCAACGCGCTGATGGCGCATTCCGGGATGTCGCGCGACGACCTGCTCAATGGGCTCAGCCAGCAATTGCCCGGGCTGATCAATCACTTGACGCCGCAGGGCCGCGTGCCGACCGAGCAGGAAGCCGCGCACCTGCTCTGAGGCTGCGTCCGGCAACCCATTCTCTGCGCGGAACAACACGCCGCGCGCAGAGCGTCTTGGCCATAGACGCGGAGGTGAAACTCCGCGGGGCGATCGTTGCGGCGCGGACATTATTACAGCGCAGACGGAGCAGACCATGGGCATCATTTGGATCATCATCATCGGATTTGTCGCCGGTATCATCGCGCGTTTCCTCTCCCGGGGGCCGAACAACCCGACGGGATTTCTTCTCACCACCGTGCTCGGCATCGTCGGCGCATTTCTTGCGACGTTCATCGGCCAGGCGGTCGGCTGGTACCGTGCGGACCAGGGCGCCGGATTTATCGGCGCAACGATCGGCGCGGTGATTGTGCTGTTCATCTGGAACAGGCTTGTTGCCGCGCACGTGATCCCCGATCACGGTGCCCCTCGCCAATGAGCGCGTGCCGGGACGAAAGCGATCGTTCTAAAAAAACAAAGGAGCGAGCAATGAGCGTGTTTGGAAATATCGTCTCTGCCATTTTCCATCATAGTGCCGCCGCTCAGCCGGCGCCGGCGGGCGCGCCGGGAAGCGCGGCCCCTGCAGGCGCAGGCGCGGCCGCCGCCGGTTCGCAGGTCGACGTCGAAGCCGTGCTCACACAGCTTGCGCAGCACGACAAAGAAAAGCTCGACTGGCGCAAGTCGATCGTCGATCTGATGAAGCTGTTAAATCTCGACTCCAGCCTTTCGGCGCGCAAGGAGCTGGCCCATGAGCTGCACTATAGCGGCGACACCAACGATTCCGCGGCGATGAATATCTGGCTGCACAAGCAGGTGATGATCAAGCTCGCGGAGAACGGCGGCAAGGTCCCGGCGGATTTGAGGACCTAGTCTAAGGCCTGCGGGCTGTTCGTCCTGCGCAATGACCTGGCATCAGCGCACGATCCGGAAAGTGTGGAGCGGCTTTCCGAAAAGCATGCCCTCGGGCTTGACCCGAAGGATCAGGCGCAAACTAAAGAGCTAAAGCGAGACGATGATTCATCCGCAATCATCGCCGCGCTTTAACCGCCGGTGACGCTCATATGGCGGGCGAGCGCCGGCCGCTGATGGCGCCGATC
>JASHVN010000286.1 GCA_030044555.1 Xanthobacteraceae bacterium
ATTCGAGTAGCGAAGAGTAAAGGTCACAGCAATCGCGGCTTTGCCGCGGCGACGCTGCACGCGATGATGGTGTCGTCGCGCAAGAAGAACCGGGGAGAGAGAATTAGGAAATCATCGCTGTGGTCACCTGCAGAATAGGATTGGAACTCCACCGTGACACGAGGGGCCACATCCGGCTGCCGGCGCCGCGGCGCAAACTGGCCTAAATCGCTCTAACATACTGTATCCACTCGTGTTCTTGACGGATGCCCGAGAAAAAAGCGGCACATTGCGGAAGGGCAGGTCTGCGCAACTTGCAGGCAAAAACCCGGGGAAACGGTAAAGGAATAGGTCAGCAACACTTGCGTTTTGTGCGTCGCGGTGTATATTGCTGCGGTGCGGTAGCGAGAGAACTCTCTCGCGCTACCGTCGCCCTCCTTGGGCGTTTCCTCCCTAGACTTGGGCCGCTCCAGAAATGTGAGCGGCCCTTTTTCTTTTCTCTCTCGGCTTCTTTTCGCTCTGGACGCTCTCGCGATCGAATGCGCGGCTCGAAGCTACTCCGCGGCCGCCCGGTATGGCCGCAATTCCTCCAAGGGGATTTCGGCGAGGCGGTCAGCCACGACCGCCAGCTCACCGGCGAGCCGCTCGAATGATGCCGAGCGCTCGTAGTGGCGCTCGTCCATATAGAGCGCGCGGTTGATCTCGAGCTGGATCGCGTGCAGGCCGGTCGCGGGATTGCCGTAGTGTTCAGTGATGAAGCCGCCGGCATAGGGCTTGTTGCGGCTGACGGCGTAACCAAAGCCGTGGAGCGTCTGTTCCAGTGTTTCGACGACCACGCCGACGCAACTTGTGCCATAGCGGTCGCCGATCACGAGATCGGCGCGGGGGCGGTCGTCCCGGCCTCCGGTCGTGGACGGCATGGAGTGGCAGTCGACCAGGATGGCGGTACCGAATTCGCGATGCAAACGCGTGAACAGCCGCCGCAGGGTGCGATGGTAGGGCTTGTAGAGGGTGTCGATCCGGTGCAGCGCCTCGGTCACCGACATGCGCTGATCGTAGATTTCCTGTGCGTCGCCGACGACGCGCGCCACGGTGCCCAGCCCGCCGGCAACCCGCATCGAGCGGGTATTGGCAAACGACGGCAGCCGGCCTTCGAACATGCGCGGGTCGAGCTCATAAGGCTCGCGGTTGACGTCGACATAGCAGCGCGGAAAGTGCGCCCGCATGATCGGATGGCCGCGTTCCACGAGGCCCGCGATCAGATCGTCGACAAAGGAATCTTCCGACCGGCGCAGCGTCGACAGGTCGAGGCGCGAGGTCAGCAGGAAGGTTCGGGGGTAAATCCGCCCGCTATGCGGGGAATTGAACAGGACCGGACCGCGGCACTGCGCCGGCTCGATGGCCTCGAAGGGGGGATCGAATTCGACCTGGCTTTCCGACATGACGCCCGGTGGGGATTTCCAAGGTTTACAACCCCGCACGCGTCACCTAGCGCGCAGCAAAGGCAATTGTCCATAGGACTTCCGCCGCCGGTTAAAGCGTGCGTGCCGGCGGCAACTTTCACCTCATGTTTACCAGCCGTCCGGCTTATGGAATGAAGGGGGCCGGCGCCAGCCGGATTCGAACAGCCATGCCGAAAATTCTGCTTGCGGAAGACGACGTCGACATGCGGCGATTCCTGGTTAAGGCGCTGCAGAACGCCGGTTTCGACGTGATCTCCTACGATAACGGGCTATCCGCCTATCAGCGGCTGCGCGAGGAGCCGTTTGAGCTGTTGCTCACCGATATCGTCATGCCGGAGATGGACGGCATCGAACTGGCGCGCCGCGCCGCCGAACTCGATCCCGACATCAAGATCATGTTCATCACCGGGTTCGCGGCGGTGGCGCTCAACTCCGATTCGAGCGCGCCCAAGCACGCCAAGGTCCTGTCGAAGCCCGTCCATTTGCGGGAACTCGTTAACGAAGTGCACAAGCTGCTCGCCGCCTAGAAATCTGGACGTTGACCCGATTCGATCGAATTGGAACAAGGTTTAGGCGTCGCGGGGGTCAAGGCAGCCCGGACTTCGCGTAATACCAACCGTGGGCGGCGGGTGTTATAGCTCCGCCGCAACACGGTTACAGAGGTAAATGTCCCCGGAGGCTAAGCCCAAAGTCGTCGCCATGATCGTCGGTTCGGCGATCATCATGCAGCAGATCGACTCGACCGTGATCACCACGGCGCTGCCGCAGATGGCGATTTCGCTGCATGCCGATCCGGTACGCTTAAGCCTCGCTGTCACCGCCTATCTCCTGAGCTTGGCGATCTTCGTGCCGGTCAGCGGCTGGGCGGCGGACCGCTTCGGCGGCCGCGTGATTTTTCGCGCCGCCATAGGCCTGTTCACGCTCGGATCGATCCTGTGCGGGCTGTCCGGCAATCTGATCGAACTCACCGCAGCGCGGGTGCTGCAAGGCTTTGGCGGCGCCATGATGGTGCCGGTCGGCCGGCTCGTCCTGTTCCGCAGCCTGGAGAAGACGGCGCTGATCGCAACCATGGCCTATCTGCAGGTGCCCGCACAGCTCGGTCCGGTGCTCGGGCCGCCGATCGGCGGCTTCATCACCACGTACTTTTCCTGGCGCTGGATTTTTCTCGTCAACGTGCCGCTCGGCCTTCTCGGCATGCTGCTGGTGACGCTGTTCTTCGACAATCCGAAAGAGGACACGGAGCGCCCGCTCGACTGGATCGGCTTTGTGCTCACCGGCACCTCGGCGTTTTGCGTGATGTACGGCATCGAGGCGATCGGCCGGAGCAACGGGCTTTCGGAAGTGATCGGCCTGCTGGTGATCGGCTTTGTTCTCGGCGCGCTGTCGTTTTATCATCTGCGGCGCGCCAAACACCCTTTGCTCGACCTTTCGGTGTTTCGCATTGCGACCTTCCGGGCGGCGATCTACGGCGGCTCACTGTTCCGGGCCGGCGCGGGCACGCTGGTTTTTCTCTTGCCGCTGCTGCTCCAGGTCGTGTTCGGCCTGTCGGCCTTTACCTCGGGCAGCATCACCTTTGCGACCGCGGCCGGCTCGCTGTCGATGAAGATCACCGCGCGGCCGATCATCCGCCGCTTCGGCTTCCGCAACGTTATTCTGTTCAACGGCCTGATCAGTGCTGCGGCGATTTCCATGTGCGCGTTCTTCAACGCGGGCATGCCCGAATATCTGATCTTCGTCTTGCTGCTGATCGCCGGCTTCTTTCAGTCGCTGCAGTTCACCGCGACGCAAGCCATGACGTATGCGGACGTGCCCGAGCCGCTGATGAGCACGGCGACGTCGATCGCCAGCATGACCCAGCAATTAAGCCGCGGCTTCGGCATTTCCACGGTGGCGGTGCTGCTGCACTTGTCGCTCACCTGGCGCGGCGGCGCCCATCTCAGCACCTTCGATTTCAGGATCGCCTTTGCCGGAGCCGTGATGTTCGCGCTTCTGAGCCTCGTCTACGGCTGGATCCTGCACCCGGACGCCGCCGCCGAGGTCAGCGGTCATCG
>JASHVN010000287.1 GCA_030044555.1 Xanthobacteraceae bacterium
CACGCGCACGGCAAGTCCGCGCTGCGCATCGTCGAAAACGAGCCGGTCCTTGCGCCCGTGTTCGGCCGCCAGCTTCTCGATTTTCCTCTCTGTGAGCTTCATGATTTCCCCGTTTTGGTTCGGGGTCCGCAGCGGGTCCGCGGACCTCTAGCGGACCCCGCCGGATGACGCTGCGTGTCGACCCGTGACGACTTGAGTCAGGAGGTCGCACAAGAAAAGTTGAATTACAAGGGAAATTATGGGGTCCGCGACAGCGCGTGTCGGATCATGTCGGCTCGCGTCCGAGGCGTAAAACTTACTGTGGATCAGGAGGTCGGTGGTTCGAGTCCACCCAGCTGTACCAGAATTCAGAAACGCCACCGCTGCCGTCTCGATGATCGAGACATATTGCGAGGCGTTGATTTCATCCCTGCGCTTTGCCGTCACTCAACCGCAGTGTCGCCCATCGCCGTCGGCGAGCGGACACGGGCTGCGTCAAGTCCGTTGAAATCTCATTTACCTTAACGCGAGCCGCGACAGCGTCAGGCGATGCTCCCTTAGGCTTTCTCGACTATCACGCTAGACGCAATCACAACCAGCGCAGCGGATCGCGTGACCAGCGCCACCCCATCGCCAGCATTGCGGAGCGCGCCCGTATTGCGCAGCACGCCGATGGCATTCGATGCCGAGCCCGGCGTGGTTACGCGTCGCGACCAGCCCGCAAGCGCCGCGCCGGCAAATCTGAGCCTCGCGTTTTACGACGAATTCGCCGCCGTAGAAGCGCAATGGCGGCGTTTCGAGCGGGTCGCCGATTGCACGCCGTTTCAAACTTTCGATTGGCTTTCCGCCTGGCAGCGCCAGGTCGGGCAGCGCGACGGCGTGATCCCGGTTATTGCTGTGGCGTCGTTCGCGAACGGCGACATCGCCTTCCTGCTCCCGCTCGGCATCGAGCGCAAGCGTTTGGCGCGGCGTCTCTGCTGGCTCGGCCAGGACGTCAACGACTATAACGCGCCGCTCGTCGCCCGCGACTTCTCGCAACGCGTGACCGCGGAGGGCTTTCGGGCGGCTTGGGACGAGTTGCGCGCGCGCCTGCAGCGCGAGAAGCGGCTGCGGCACGATTGGATTGAACTGGAAAAGATGCCGCAAACCGTCGGCGGCCAGATCAATCCGTTCTTTCATCTCGCGCTCGCGGCCAACCCGAGCGGCGCGCATTTCGCCCAACTCGGCGCCGACTGGAAGAGTTTCTATTACGACAAACGATCGTCGGCGACGCGCCGGCGCGACCGCGCCAAGCGCAAGCACTTGTCGCAATTCGGCGAGATCAGTTTCGTGACCAGCGCCGATGCTGAGGAGTCGCGGCGGACCCTCGAAGTCCTCATGGAGCAGAAGAACCGGCTGCTGGCGCAACGCGGCATCGCCGACATGTTCGCGCGTTCGGGCTGGCGCGAATTCTTTCTTGACGTCGCCGCCAACCCGGCGACCCGCCGTCTGGTGCATGTGAGCCGGGTGCAGATCGGCACCACCTGCGCGGCGGCAAATCTCGGCGTCATCTTCGGCGACACCTATTATCATGTGCTCGCCAGTTACGACGACGGCGCGCTCGCCCATTATGGACCTGGCGCGCTGCATCTTCGCGAACTCCTCGCTTACGCGATCGGCCGCGGGCTCAAGCGCTTCGACTTCACCATCGGCGACGAGCCCTACAAGCTGGAATGGTCCGACACCAATGTCAGCCTCGGCGATTACACGGCGGCAGCGACATGGCGCGGCTGGTTGCCCTACTGCCAGTCGATCGTCCGCCGGCCGGTCAAACGCTTCATCAAGCAGACGCCGTGGGCCTGGCGCGCGGTTTGTCGAGCGCGTTCGCGGCTTGGGCCGTTTTTGCGGCGGCTGCGCGTTTAGCCGCGCACGCCGCCCCGCCGCCCTCGACCCGGTCCAGATTCTCGGTCATGCGCGCGATGACGCGGCGGAACGTCGCCAGATCGCGGGTGCCGATGCCGTGCTCCGCCTCGTCGGTGATGCCGCGCGCCACGGCGAGCAATTCGTTGCGCAGCCGCTTCGCCTTGGCGGTGAGCAGAACGCGCACCTTGCGGCGGTCATCGTCGCTGCGCACGCGATTGATCAGTCCGGCTTTCTCCATGCTGCGCAGCGCGATCACCGTGGTCGGCTCCATCATGCCCACCCGGGCGGACAATTCGCGCTGGGACAGTCCGTTGGTGCGCCACAGCACGCGCAGAAAATACCACTGGCCGCGGGTGACGCCGTAGGGCGCGATGCGCCGTTCCAACAGCCGCTGAAACGCGCGGTGGGCGTCGCGCACCAGATAGCCCGAAGAAAGCCGCGGCGGGAACTCGACCGCGCGGGCGGTTTTCGTTTTCGCTGGTGGAGCGGATTTGACATTCGCTCCCCCCAAGCCGCGAACGCGTGAAGCGAATGTCAAATCCAAAAGCTCCACTAGCGGCTGTGCCGGCATCGGCGTTGACAGCCCCGGCGTTCCCATGCAGAAATTACTTAGAAATCTATGCAATGGGAACGCTGACAATGCAACAGCCGCTGCGCAAGGAAGAAACAAAGACCGCTAGTCCCAATCAGGCCTTCGATTTGCGCGCGACGCTGCAATGGCTGCGCGCAAACGGTGAATTGCTCGAGACCGACAAAGAGGTCGATCCGGATCTCCAGGTCACCGGCTTGCAGAAGCATATGGATGGCGGCTGCCCGGTCCTGTTCAACAATGTCAAAGGCAAGCCGAACCATCGCGTCATCACCAATCTGTTCGGCGACATGGCGATCATCAACAGGATGTTCGGCTGGAAGGACGATGCCGACCGCGTGAAGAAGCTCGCGCACGCGCTGTCGCATCCGCTCAAGCCGGCCGAGATCGCGCAGAGCGAAGCGCCCTGCCAGGAATTCGTGATCGAGAAGCCGGATGACGTGAACAAGTGGCTGGTGCCGATCCGCCACACCACCTACGAGCCCGAGCTGACGGTCGGATCCGGCATCCGCTGTGTGACCGGCCCGCAATTCGAGGGCGGTTCCGATCTCGGCTACAACCGCATGAATTTCCGCTGGGGCAATGTCGGCACGTTCCAGATCTCGCCCGGCTCGCACATGTGGCAGGTGGTCAACAAATACTACAAGGAAGATCAGCCGGTGCCGATCACCATGTGCTTCGGCGTGCCGCCGGCCTGCACGCTTCTGGCCGGCGCCGGCTTCGATTATGCGGTGCTGCCGATGGGCTGTGACGAGATCGGCATCGCGTCGGCCGTGCAGGGTACGCCGATCCGTCTGGTGAAGGCGCGCACCGTCGACGCCATGGCGCTTGCCGATTGCGAACTGGTGCTCGAAGGCTACGTCAATCCGCGCGACCGCCGCTTCGAGACCAAGGAAGCCGAAGATGCCGGCGTGCAGGGCCGCTATCACTTCCACCCGGAATGGGCCGGCTACATGGGCAAGTCCTATAAGGCGCCGACCTTCCATGTCACCGGCATCACCATGCGCAAGCCGGAGACCAAGCCGATCATCTTTGCGCTCGGCGTGCATATGCTCGATGACCACAACATCGACACCACGGTGCGCGAGGCGGCGATCTACGAGCTGTGCAATCGCCTGCAGCCGGGCATCGTGCAGAACGTGGTGATCCCCTACTGCATGACCGACTGGGGCGGCTGCATCATCCAGGTGAAGAAGCGCCATCAGATCGACGAGGGCTGGCAGCGCAATTTCATGGCTGCCGCTTTGTCGTGCTCGCAGGGCATGCGGCTCGCCATCGCGGTGAGCGAAGATGTCGATCCCTACTCCATGGACGACATCATGTGGTGCCTGACCACGCGGGTGAATCCACGCACCGACATCTTGAACCCGATCCCCGGCGGACGCGGCCAAACCTTCATGCCGGCCGAGCGCATGACCGCGGGGGAGCGGCAGTGGACCGCGTCGAACACGCAGTTCGAGGGCGGCATGGGCATCGATGCCACGGTGCCGTTCGGATATGAGAGCGATTTCCTCCGCCCGGTCTATCCGGTCGACAAGGTGAAGCCGGAGGACTGGTTCTCCAAGGAAGACATTGCCAACGCCAAAAAGCGCATGCAGGGCTGGGTGCATTCGTTGGCGCGGACGGGGCGGTGAGCTGATCTCCCGCTTCCGCTGCGGGAGAGGACACGAGCGCCATCTTCGCCGGCCGCGAAGCTTGCGTTCATGAATGCCAAATTGCGCAACGCCGCGTGGCGCGCCACGTCTGCATCATGGGTGCAGACGTGTTTGTTTTCATTCTCGCGGTGTTCGTCCTGGGCGGTTTCGTCAAGGGCGTGATCGGTCTTGGGCTGCCGACAATTTCGATGGGACTGCTCGCGCTGGTCATGCCGCCGGTCGAGGCGGCAGCCGTGCTGGTGCTGCCGTCATTGCTGACAAACGTCTGGCAGATGCTGGCCGGGCTGTCGCTCGTATCGGCGGTGAAACGGCTGTGGCCGATGATGCTCGCGATCTGCGCCGGAACCTGGGCGAGCGCGGGCCTGATGACGGGCGCGTATGCGCCGTTCATGACCGCACTCCTCGGCGTCACGTTGGTGCTTTACGCACTGTCAGGCTTCACGGCATTTCGCTTTCACGTGGAGAGGCGAACCGAACCGTGGCTCGCCCCGGTGATCGGCGGCGTCACTGGAGCGATCACCGCGGCGACTGGGGTCTTTGTGATTCCGGCGGTGCCCTATCTGCAAGGCATCGGCCTGGAAAAGGACGATCTGGTGCAGGCGCTCGGCCTGTCGTTCACCGTATCGACGCTGGCGCTGGCGGTGAACATCGTCCGTGCCGGCGCAATCGGTGGCTCGCTGTTGGTGACGACGCTCGCGGCGCTGGCGGCGGCGATCGGCGGCATGACGATCGGCCAGGTGTTGCGTTCGCGCCTGCGGCCGCTCGTCTTCCGGCGCTGTTTCTTCGGCGGGCTCCTGCTGCTGGGCGTGTATCTGATCGCCGGTGTTTTGCGCTGAGCTATTGGGCACCTTGAAGGCGTGCGGCGCGATGGCGCATAGTTGCCATCGCAACAGATCTGCTGGGAGCGTCAATGCAATTCGATATGGTGTCTGTCGGCGGCGGCTTTTCGGGGCTGATCCCCGCCTGCCGCGCCGCCGAGGCGGGACTGTCGGTGGCGGTTCTCGAAGCGCGCAGCGAGGGGCGTTATCCGTGCAGTTCGCGCTATTCCACTGGCGTCGCCAACGTCATGGGGCTGCCGATCATGGCAGAGCCCGATCGGCTGTTCCGCGCCATCATGGACGGCAGCGGGGAGAACGCCCATCCGGGCGTTGCCCGCGCCATTGCGGAGAACGGCAAGCGCGTCATCGAATGGCTGTCGCAACAGGGCGCGACCTTCACGCAGCGCGCGCTGCACCACGATCAGTCCGGGCAGCAGGTCCTGGCGCCGCCGCGGCGCGCGACAGTCGGTTTGGACTGGGAGGATCGCGGCCCCGATCTCTTCATGCAGCGTTTGGAAAAAAATCTGACGGACCGCGGCGGCGCGGTCATGCGCGGCACCAACGTCGAGGCGCTGGCGGTCAAGGACGGTGTCTGCGTCGGTGTCGAGGCCACCCGCGATGGTGAGGAATTACGCATCGCGGCCAAGGCCGTGGTCATTGCTGACGGCGGCTTCGCGGCCAATCGCGAGATGATCGCCCAGTACATTACGCCGAACGCGGATCGCGTGCTGTGCCGCGTCGGCCCCGGCGCCAAAGGCGACGGCATTCGCATGGCGGAAAGAGCGGGCGCCGCAATCGGCCGCTTCGGCGCGTTCTACGGTCACATCCATCACCGCGACGCGATGACCAACGCGCGGCTGTGGCCTTATCCGCATCTCGATGCCGCCGCCGAATGCGGCATCCTCGTCGGACCGGACGGACATCGCTTCACCGACGAAGGCCGCGGCGGCGTGTGCATGGCCAATGCCCTCGCGCATCTGTCCGATCCGCTGAGCGCCGTTCTCATTGTGGATGACGCCATCTGGAAGCAGGAGCCGGCGATCACAACGACTGTGCCCGCCAACCCGACTATGATGGAGGCGGGCGGCAAACTGACCACCGCACCCGATATCGCAACACTTGCAGGGGAAATCGGAGTACCGGCGAAGGTCCTCGCGCAAACGATTGTCGAATACAATGAGGCGATCGCCAGCAATGACTTCACTCGCCTCACCGTGCCGCGCAGCGTGCGCAGGCACAAGCCCATGCCGATCCTCACGCCGCCGTTCCATGCCATACCACTATGCACCGGCGTGACCGGCACCATGGGCGGCATCGTGATCAACGAACACGCGCAAGCGTTGAAGCCGGACGGCAGCGTTTTTCCCGGCCTCTATGCGGTAGGCACGCCGGTCGCCGGGCTCGAAGGCGGCCCCCGCGCCGGCTATGTCGGCGGCATCTCGAAGTCATTCGTTCTCGGATTGCTTGCCGGCGAGCACATCGCGGGTGTCCCTATTCCGAAGTTCGCATGATTATGCACACGAGCCTTTTCAGATTCGTCCAATCTGTCTTCGGTTCGGTGTTGCTGTTGCTGGCGCTCGTGCGTGGCGGCGTCTGCGCCGAATCGTATCCGTCGCATGCGATCAAAATGATCGTGCCGTTCGCGGCCGGCGGCCCGAGCGATGTGACCGCACGCACCTTGGCGGAAGCCCTGTCGCGCCGGCTCAATCAGCCGGTTGTCGTGGAAAATTTCGGCGGGGCGGGCGGAAATGTCGGAGCCTTGCGCGCGGCGAAATCCGCGCCTGACGGCTACACGTTGATGTTCACCAACATCTCGATGGCAATCAGTCCGGCGCTGTACCCTGATCTCGGTTACGACCCGGTCCGGGACTTCGTCAGCGTCGGCATCGCCGTGTTCCAGCCGACCATGCTGGTGGCGCGGCCTTCCTTCGCCAGCGTGCCGTTCGGTGGCTTTGTCGACTATCTTAAAAAGAACGGCGAAAAAGTTGCCGCCGCCACCACCGGTCCGGGCGGGCCGTCGTTTCTCTGCGCGTCGCTCCTCATGAAGCAGCTTCACACGCGCTTCAATCTCATCCCCTATCAGGGCACCGGGCCCGCCATGATCGACGTGGCCGCCGGGCGCGCGGATTTTGTTTGCGATGCCGTAATCACCGCATCGGTGCAGGCCAAGGCCGGCAGGGTCAAGGCTTACGGCATTGTCGGCGACACGCGATCCAAGTTGCTGCCCGATTTGCCTACGCTTGCCGAACAGGGCCTGCCCAATGTCGCCATGCAGGTGTGGAGCGGGCTTTACGCGCCGAAAGGCACGCCGGCGCCGATTGTCGAGCGCATCAGCGCGGTGCTGCAGGCGACGCTGAACGATCCGGACTTTCAGCGCCGGGCGGTCGCGGTCGGTCAAGAAACCGTGCCGCCTAAGCTCGCCACACCGGCGGGCGCCCTGGCCTTCCTGCAAGCGGAAATCGCCAGATGGACGCCGCTCCTGAAGGCGCGGCCGAACGGCAATTGATGTTTTGCAATTGATCAATTGCGGCGCAATCCAGGCGGAGCCTTGCTGGCACCGATGAGGCGCTGGCTATCGCTCATCACGCAAAAGCGAACAGCGCGCCGCGGTGCCCTGCTATCTCGGTGCTACCGTTGACGGTTACTCTGAGCCGTTCCATCCCGCCGGCTGAGCGCGGCCACCTGCGAGCGGCGCCAGAGCCGGCGAGATGCAAAATCTTTTTTTCAGGAGGTGTTCGTGTCGCAAACCGTCGCAGAAGTTCTGGTTGACGTGCTCGAACAGATCGGCGTCAGGCACATTTTCGGATTGATCGGTGACTCGCTTAATCCGCTCGCCGATGCGGTCCGCCGCAGCAAGATCGAATGGATCGGCGTGCGCCACGAAGAAGGCGGCGCGCTCGCCGCCGCCGGCCAGGCCAAGCTCGCCGGCCGGCTTGGCGTCTGT
>JASHVN010000288.1 GCA_030044555.1 Xanthobacteraceae bacterium
CGCAGATGCAGCCCGGCGCCGGCGCCCGCCGTCCGCAGCCGGGCGGTCATGGCGCGCCCACGCCTGCCGGCATTCCCGGCGTGGAAGCGATCATCGCGGTCGCTTCCGGCAAGGGCGGCGTCGGCAAATCGACCACGGCGGTCAATCTGGCGCTGGGCCTGCGCGACCTCGGGCTGAAGGTCGGCATCCTCGACGCCGACATTTACGGACCGTCGATGCCAAAACTGCTCGCCATTCGCGAGCGTCCGCAGACCATCGGCGGTACGCGGCTGAAACCCATCGAGCGTCACGGCATGCCGGTGATGTCGATCGGCTTCCTCATCGAGGAAGAAACCCCGATGATCTGGCGCGGCCCGATGGTGATGTCGGCGCTCACGCAGATGCTGCGCGAAGTGGAATGGGGTGCGCTCGACGTCATGGTGGTGGACATGCCGCCGGGCACCGGCGACGCCCAGCTCACCATGGCGCAGCAGGTGCCGTTGAAAGGCGCGGTGATCGTTTCGACGCCGCAGGATTTGGCACTGGTCGACGCCCGGCGCGGCATCGCCATGTTCCGCCGGGTGAATGTGCCGGTGCTCGGCATCGTCGAGAACATGAGCTATTTCCTCTGCCCGCATTGCGGCGAGCGCTCCGACATTTTCGGCCATGGCGGCGCGCGCGCCGAAGCCGAGCGGCTCGGCGTGCCGTTTCTCGGCGAGGTGCCGCTCGATATGGACATTCGCGAGACGTCCGATGCCGGCCTGCCGGTGGTCGCCACCGCGCCCGACAGCACGCACGCACAAGCCTACCGCGATATCGCCGCGCGCGTGCGCGACGGCTTGGCCGGCGCAAGCCGTCCGGCGCCGAAGATCGTCATCGAGGCATAAGTCGTCGCCAACGTGCCACCGCATTATCCGACCGCGCCGCTCGCATCGCGCCGCAAGACGCGGCCGGGCAGGGCGCCGGTATGGATCGCATTCTCGACCACCAGCGTGCCGTTGACGATGACGGTCGTGCGTGCGCCGGATGGAAACTGGTGCGGCGCCGCATAGGTGGCGCGGTCGACAAAGTCGTCCGGATCGAAGATGACGATGTCGGCGCAATAATCCTCGCGTAACAAGCCGCGGTCTTTGAGCTTGAGCGCGCGGGCGGTGGCGCCGGTCATTTTGTGGAGGGCGGCGGCAAGCGGCAGCACTTTCCGCTCTCGCACGTAGCGGGAAAGAACGCGCGGAAAGGTACCATAGAAGCGCGGGTGCGGCAGGCCTTGGCCGACGACGCCATAGGGCGCGACGCAATTGCCGTCGGAGCCGACGAGCGCGTGCGGCGAAGCAACC
Organism: Xanthobacteraceae bacterium; assembly: GCA_030044555.1. Lineage (GTDB taxonomy): Bacteria > Pseudomonadota > Alphaproteobacteria > Rhizobiales > Xanthobacteraceae > BOG-931. The sequence goes on from JASHVN010000288.1 coordinate 1,314, forward strand.
AGCGTGCGGATGTCGTCCTCGGCAATCGAGGCGACCAGCACGCGCGTGGCGCCGCGGTCCGCGATCAAATAATCGCACAGCGCATCGATCGGATCCGCCGCCTGCGCGGCGGCAAGCGAGGCGATGGTGCGGCCGGAAAACTGCGGCAGGTGAGGAGAGATGGAGATCGTTACCGCATCCCACGAGGCAATGCGGCCCCAATTGTTCAATCCGTCGCGCGCGATGTCGGCGCGGATTCTCTCACGCGTCTCGGGCGCAACCAAGCGCGCAAGCATCGCCTCCACGCCGCCGGCCTGCACCCAGGGCGGCAGCAGATTCTTCAGCGGATTGGAGCCCGCCTCGTACGGGTAGGCATCGCAATCGATATCGAACCCGCGCGCCTTGGCGTCCGCGATCATCGCCAGCGCCTTTGTGGCCTTGCCCCAATTGTCGGTGCCTGAGCATTTGAAATGTACGATCTCGACATGCACGCCGCATTGCGCGGCGACGTCGATAGCCTCGGCGACCGCTTCCAGCACTTTGTTTGATTCATCGCGCAGGTGTGTGAAGTAACCAGCCCTGTACCGCTTGAGAACATGGCCGAGCGCGATCATCTCGGGAGCTTGCGCGTACGAGCCGGGCGGCGTGAACAGACCCGACGAAAGGCCGAGCGCGCCGGCGCCGAGCGCGTCTTCCAAAAGCGCGATCATTTGTTGGAGCTCCGCATCGCTCGGCGCGCGCTCCGCCATGCCCATCACCATCAGCCGCAGCGTGTTGTGGCCGACCAGCATGCCGGCATTCACGGCCGTGGCGGGAAAGCTCGCGAGATAATCGGGAAAGCTCGTTTCGCGAAACGGCAGCCAGGGCGCGCTCGGGCTCAGATAATCCTTGAGCAGCGCGACTTTGCCTGGCAGCGCCGGTGCGGCGGAAAAGCCGCAATGGCCGACGATCTCGGTGGTGACCCCTTGCCGCACCTTGCTCTCGGCTTTCGGATTGATCGGGAGCGTGAAATCCGAGTGCGTCTTGATGTCGATGAAGCCGGGCGCCAACGCGAGCCCGCCGGCGTCGATGGTTTTTCGCGCCGGGCCCGCGGCCTCGCCGATCGCGGCAATGCGGCCGCCCACGATGGCAAGATCGCCGCGAACGCCCGGATTGCCGGCGCCGTCAAACAGCGTGCCGCCGCGGATGAGGATGTCGTGCATGCACGGACGTTACCACGGCGCGAGGCCTGGCGGCTGCCATGCAACGCAAGTTCGAAAGGACGCAATTGAGTCCGAGTTTGAAATTTAACGGATCAGAGGAGTCATCGGTCGCGACGGCACGGCAACTGGCGACCGCGAAGGGGCGCGAACTAAGCGCCCTAATCCACTCGTGAGATCGGGCTCGGACCCGGCCTGGGATCGGGAACGTCGTGCGCGCCCGCGCCAGCTTGCGCGGCGCACTCGGCAAGGCGCGACCAGATCAACGCCATCTGCAGCAGGATGGCGCGGTCCTGGGGCGAATCCATGGAGCGCACCAATTCAAGGCACTGCGCCGCGAAGTGGCGATACGCATCACAGCGATCCATACGGGATTCCCCTTCCACGCCACAAACGCGGAAAACTGCAGTCGGTTCCTTGAGTCGCGGAAATGGAACTATTTTTGCCGTTCGCGGTAAGGCGCTTGGTGAAGTAAAGGAGGGCAAGGCTCTGAAATTAAAGAGAAACCTTATGCCGGGCGCGGAAAGGAGATCGTCCGTTGCGGCGGCGGTGCTCAGCGATTGCAAGGGAGCGAATAATTAGGCCGGCGAAGGGGCGGCCTAGTCGACGCGCGGCTGACCTAAGTCCAGTGCCCTTTCGACCAGGGGATGATCAACTCTCGCCCGCGGCTTCAAGTGGCGCGCCATGCGGTCCGCCAGATCGAGCCATGCCTCGGCCACGAGAAGCAGGCGGCTCTTATCGGCACTCTCGGCCTGTCTGGTCGCCAGTTCCAGCGAATACGCTGCGTACGTCCGGTAGCGGTCTTCGATACTCATGGGGGTTTAAGTTCCCCGACGCTTTTTGCCGCCACTCACCATGCCCACAATCTTTACTAGCATGAGTCGTTCCACGACGCTGCTGCGCGCGGGCAACACCGGGCAGATTTCAGACGGCAGAATGATGGCGGGCCGCCGGCTGGTATGGGGCTATCGTTGCCGCTTGCCGCCGTCGGCGCGCCGCGCCGCTGTCAGTTCGCGGTGATCCAAGCGGCCTGCTCGACCGCACTTGTGTATAGTTTCCTCCTGCAAATAAGGGAGAGGAATAATGGCTGAATCGCCTGCTGGCACGCTTGGCACGCACCCCACACCGCGCCGTCCTTGGAGTTTTGGCAATTCGAGTGACCAGAATTACGAAAAGCGAGCCGCAACTGCTCTTGAATATGTCGCCATGTATCTCGATCGCATCGAGGCACATCTGCAGCGGATCGCGGACGACGGCGAAAAAAATCGCGCGAGTTTGAGTGCGATTGCTGAGGCCATGCCGCGCCTGGTTTCGGGGGTCAATCGCTGAAGTCCAATTCGGCCTTTTCGGCTTCGCTTGATTCATCTTCCCCGACCAGAAACTCTGCCATCTCTGCGACGCTGCAGCCGCGGCGCATGAATTTTATCGGCCGGATTTTCTTTGAACCAATAAGCGCATCAAGGGCACCCACTAAAGCGCAGTCCCATCCTCAAATCATCGCACTTTAGGTGTTCGCGGCCGCCTGCGGTGGACCAAAATGGAAGACGATAGAGCGACACACATCAAGGAACTGATCCGGGCGCGCGACGCGGTGGAACGCCAGATCGATGTCCTCACCAACGGCGACCCCCATTTCGGCCAAAACCGCAAGGTCCAAATGGCCGATGTCCTGCGGCGGTTGCAGGAGACGCTTCGCGAGCTTGAAGAATGTATCGCTGCCGAAGCGGGCCCCACGGCGAATTAAAAAACCCGCCCCAAACCCGATCCGGGGGTGGGTGCCGGTTTTCGGACAAGCATGCCCTCGGGCTTGACCCGAGGGATCATGCTCAAAAGAAAATCCAGAGCTCGATCCGCTTCAATCGAATTGGATCAAGGTCTAGCGAATTGGATCGAGGTCTAGCGAATTGGATCAAGGTCCAGGCGCCAACGGGACTGCTTTATCCTGCACGGCCCGATGCGCCCTATTTTTGCGCGAGCAGCCGGCGATCGACTTCCGCCATGAGAGTTCTGGACTCGTCCAGCGCCTTTCTCGTGAGCGCGATAGTCTCATCCATTTCGACCCGGATCTGAGCCGTCCAGGCCACGCATTTTGCGCGAAAGTCAGGGTCGCCGATGTCGGGTGGGGACAGAATACGAGAGGGACGGGTCAACGCCGGCGTGCTCCTTTACCGCTTACAGGCGGGAGCACGAGCGTCTCTCAGCCACCGGCGCCTGGCTGAGCCGTTGCCGGTGATGTTGGTTAACCTGCCCGATGGGGATTGTTCCCGAACTAACGAGCTTGTTCCCAAGCCCAAATCAATCCGCCTCCTGCTTGTTTTCACCACCGGCCGCGCTCATTGTGGATAACTCATAAGGTCATCCTCGTAAGTCCTTGATGACAGGCAGCACCTTAAAGGGGGGCCGAGCCGTTGCTCAATCGAGCGAACCGCTTTTGACGCCAGCCGGAAATTCAACTCAGGGCAGAGGGGCGGGGGGCTCGGAAATAGGTCTGCGAAGCAAAAGCGGCCGCCAAAAGAGGCGGCCTGGCAGGAAATGTCATCACCGTCGGCAGGACAATCATCCTGAATGACACCTCTGGCGGTATCCTCCGCAATATCATCCGCGGCTTCTGTAAGTCTCGATCTGTTTCAGCTCATAGCCAGGGAAACTTCGACCATGGATAGTTCGGCCGAGTCTGCCTTCGAGTTCTTTGAATTCAGAACGTTTTTTGGAATTCCTGTCCTCCTGCAGATAACATTGATTACGGTTCTATATGTCGCCATGACAATCGGATATTTCTTTTCTGTAAAGGCAACGGGAAAGATGGATGGCTATCCGGGGTCCGTTTCTCTGTTGTTCGTTCCAATCTATGAGGAAGCCATTTTCCGGGGCATTATTCTGCGGTTCTTCGAGAAGAAATACGGCTTCTGGTCGGCCATCGCACTTTCCTCCGCGCTCTTTGCCATCTGGCATCTTAAGAACATCTTTTGGCTGCAACCGTTTCAGCTGATCCACCAGATGGTCTACACGGGACTCTTCTTTGGGCCGGTAACGGCATTCATCACGCTTAAACTGCGCTCGATCTGGCCTTCGGTTGCAATTCACTATTTGAATAATATGCCTTACGCATTTCTTTTTTGATTGAGGAAAGCGGGTTCCGGAGAATTGGAAGTCATGGTGCGCCTCCTGTCCGCGATGCGATCAAGCCGAATGAGGACACCTAGAAAATCAAGATAGCACCTTGCCGATCAGTTTGAGTTCCTGCGTCGCGCGAAGCGGCGCGTCCGACCAGCCTAAATCCCGCTAAGAAAGAGGCCGCCGTTGAGGCAGCCCATCCGACTAATGCCTGGAGTCCGAGCCCTCGCACAGCGCAAACAGGGCGTCGTTCCTGTCCACCCAATCTGCGAGGTCGAGCCAGCTTGATGCCAGTTCGATCAGCGCCAGCTTGTCTTTGGCATTACCCTGCTTCTGCGCAAGCAACCAGCATTCGGCGGCAAATCCTCGATAGCGCGTTGCCATTTCGGTAGATGTCATCCCCGTACCCCCGTACGCATACTCACTCCCGGGGGAACGCGGTCACGCTTAGGTTGTTCCATGGATGAGGCCGCCTCAATTGGCGGCCTCCTCTTTCTTGGCCTCTTGCGGCTCTTCCGCTTGATCGAGGCATTCGAGGGCGCGCTGGACATATTTTTCAGCGGCCTCAATGTTGCCGGCCTCGCGCAGCACCAGCGCGCGAGCGAGTAGCCAGTCGGCGTATTTGAGAAATCCTTCGCGCAGGACCACCCTACAGACCCCCTCC
>JASHVN010000289.1 GCA_030044555.1 Xanthobacteraceae bacterium
CTTCAGCGCTATCAGACGCTCCAACAGCAGAAATCGATCGCGGCGCAGCAAGCGCAGGATCAGGCTTACGTCGTCGAACAAGACAAGGGCACCGTCCAGCTCGATCAAGCCAACATCGAAACGGCGCAACTCAACCTTAACTACACCCGCATCACCTCGCCGGTCTCCGGCCGCGCCGGCACGCTGCTGGTCGACCTTGGCAACCTTGTCGGTCCGCCGAGCGGCGCGAGCAGCACGTCTGCCTCGACCAGCACGACCAGCAGCGGTTCGCAGGCCACGAGCAGCACGCTGGTTTACATCACCCAGTTGCAGCCGATCTACGTGAACTTCGCTGTTGCGCAGGGTTTTCTTGATCAGATCAAAACTAATCAGGCCAAAGGCGCGCTAGAGGTTCGCGCCTATTCGCAGGCCGGTAAGCTCATTGAAAAGGGCAAGCTCACCGTGATCGACAATCAGGTCAACACCAGCGCGGGCACCGTGACGATGCAGGCGACGTTCGCCAATACTAATGAATCATTATGGCCTGGCGAGTTCATACGGGTCGAAGTTGTAGCCGCCACGCGCCAGAATGTCGTGACCGTGCCCACTCAAGCGGTCATGGCCGGGCCGGACGGCTCATACGTGTATGTGGTCGGCACCGACAATCGAGTGAAGCGGGTGGCGGTGCAGGTGACCGCCCGCCAAGGCGCCATCGCCGTTATCGGCAAGGGCCTGTCCGGCGGCGAGAAGGTGGTCACCGATGGCCAATATCGGCTCGACAACGGAACCACAGTGGCCGTCCGGAAAACGACCGTGCCAGCAACACCGGAAGCGGAGGCGCAGGCGGATTAGGCAGCCATGAACATTTCCGAAGTCTTCATTCGCCGGCCGATCGCCACCGCGCTGCTGATGGCCGGCATCTTCCTGTTCGGTATCGTCTCGTACGAGCTGCTGCCGGTCGCCGCGCTGCCAAGCGTCGATTTCCCGACCATCGTGGTCACCGCACAGCTTCCCGGCGCCAACCCGACGACGATGGCGGAAACCGTTGCCACGCCGCTGGAAAACGAGTTCACGCAGATCCCCGGTCTGTCGCAGATGACATCGACCAGCGGCCTCGGGCAGACCACGATCACGCTGCAATTCGATCTGAGTGTGGACATCAACGGCGCCGCCGGCGAAGTGCAGCAGCAAATTCAGGCCGCGAGCGGGCTATTGCCCAAGAACATGCCGACGCCGCCGACCTATCGCGAGACCAACCCGGCTGACCGGCCGATTCTCATCTACGCGATCCATTCGGACGCGATGCCCGAATATCAACTCGACACCTACGCCAACACCGTCCTGGCGGAATCGCTGTCGACGGTTCCGGGGGTCGGCCAGGTCTTGGTCGGCGGCGAACAACAGCCGGCCGTGAGAGTGCAGGTCGATCCGGCAGCGCTCGCCTCGCGCGGCATCAGCCTCGCGCAAGTCGAAACCGCGCTCAACAACGCCACTCTCGATTCCCCGAAAGGGAACCTCGAGGGACCGCAACAGCAGGTGACGCTCAACACCAACGATCAGTTGTTGGACGCCAGCCAATTCAACAACATCATCGTCGCCTACCAAAATGGCGCGCCGGTCACACTCAAGGACATCGCCAAGACCATCAATTCGGCGCAGAACGTGCGCACCGGCGCCTGGTACAACGGCACACCCGCCGAATTGCTCCTGATATTCCGCGCTGCCAACGCCAACACGGTCCAGGTGGTCGATCAGGTCAAATCGATGCTGCCGCAGCTCGAGAAATCGATTCCGCCGTCGGTTCACGTCGATCTGCTCAGCGACCGCTCGCAGATGATCCGCGAGTCAGTCAGCGACGTCGAACAGACTCTGCTCATTACCGCCGCCCTCGTGGTGCTGGTCATCTTTGCATTCCTGCGCAAACCGTGGGCCACAGCCATCCCGGGCGTGACGGTGCCGCTCGCCATCGTCGGCACTTTCGGCGCCATGTATTTGTTCGGTTACAGTCTCGACAATCTATCGCTCATGGCGCTCAGCATCGCTATCGGCTTTGTCGTCGACGACGCCATAGTCATGATCGAAAACATCGTGCGCTATATCGAGGCCGGCGAAAGCGGATTCGAGGCCGCGCTAAAGGGTGCCGGCCAGATCGGCTTCACGATCATCTCCATCACTTTCTCGCTGATCGCCGTTTTCATTCCCCTGCTGCTGATGTCCGGGATCGTCGGCCGGCTGTTCCACGAGTTCGCCGTGACGGTCAGTATTGCGGTGGTGATGTCAGCCTTCATCGCATTGACGCTCACGCCGATGATGTGCTCGCTGTTCCTCGCTCGCGAGCATGAGCATGCGCCGGGTCGCATCAGCCGCCTCTTCGAGCGTTTTTTTGACTGGATGGTGGCGGAGTACGACCGCGGCCTCAACTGGGTGTTTCGCCATCAACTGCTCACGTTGCTGAGCACCCTCGCGCTCATCGTGCTCACCGGTTATCTCTATTACGTCATTCCCAAAGGTTTCATCCCGCAGCAAGATACCGGATTCCTATTCGGGCAGCTCGAGGCGCGGCAGGACATCTCTTTTGCCGCCATGTCAAAGCTGCAAGAGCAGACCGCCAAGATTATCCTGCAAAATCCGGCCGTCTCCGGGATGGTTGCGTTCGCAGGCGCAACCGGCGGCAATTCCAGCGAGAACACCGCCCGGATGTTCATCCAGCTCAAGCCATTTGCGCAACGCGAGGGCATCGAGCGGGTCATGGCCGAGCTGCGTCCCAAAATCGCCGCTCAGGTGATCGGCGCCAACTTCTTCATGCAAGCTGCGCAGGACATCACGGTCGGCGGCCGCCTCTCGCAGGCGCAGTATCAGTACACGCTCACCGACACGAACTCCGATGAACTCAATCACTGGGCGCCGATCCTGCTAGCGAAGATGCGGGACATGAAGATTCTGACTGATGTGGCGTCCGACCAGCAGATTGCGTCGCCGCAGCTCAACATCGAGGTCGACCGCGATGCCGCGTCGACCTTTGGCATAACCCTCTCGGCGGTCGATGCGGCGCTCTATGCCGCCTTTGGGCAGCAG
>JASHVN010000290.1 GCA_030044555.1 Xanthobacteraceae bacterium
CTGCAGCAGGCCGGTCTGCGCGCCAGCCAAAGCGGTGACAAGGCTCGTCGGGTCCATGATGGCGGGAATTCAAGACCGCGAAGTTTAAGAACGGATGAATCGCGGCAGCCCGGAACGGCGGCTGTTGACTCCCTCGCCGCCGCCTGATACTAAACCATATGGTTAAGTTTATGGACCCCGCCCTCGACCGCACTTTCGCCGCACTGTCGGATCCGACTCGGCGTGCTCTGGTGATGCGGCTCGCATCCGCGCCCGATCTGTCGGTGAGCGAACTTGCCGCGCCGTTGCCGATGTCGCTGCCCGCGGTGATGAAGCATCTCGACGTGCTGTCCGACGCCGGGCTGGTGGCGCGCACGAAAACCGGACGCACCGTCGCCTGCCGGCTCGACGCCGAGCCGATGCGCGAGGCGTTCGAATGGCTCAATCGTTACCAAAAGTTCTGGACCGAGCGGCTCGACAGCCTTGCCGCGTTTTTGGAGGAGGAAGAGCAATGTCCACCCAGACAATCACCAAGCCGAGCCTCACCCTCAAGCGCCGGCTCAAGGCGCCGCCCGGCAAAGTCTTCGCTGCGTGGAGCGACCCGGAAAAAGTAAAGCGCTGGATAGGGCATGCCGAAAGCAAGGCGCTGAGCGTCGAGTGCGATCTGCGCGCGGGCGGCCGCTATCGCTGGGTCATGCAATCCGCGGACGGGGAAGTCCACGACGTCAGCGGGGTTTATCGCGAGGTCATCGTCAACGAGAAACTTGTTTTCACCTGGGCCTGGAAGTCAACGCCGGAACGTGAATCGCTGGTCACGGTGCTGCTCAAGCCCGATGGCGAGGGAACATTGCTGACGCTCACCCACGAGCAATTCTTCGACGAGGCTGCGCGCGACGGCCATCAATATGGCTGGAACAGTGCGCTCGATAAGCTCGAAAAATCTCTCGTCTGAGGGTTGCAGGAACGACACAGTCGCGGGCTACGTTTGCTCGCTCAGGAGTGAAGGAGACATCCCATGGCGCACGGTCAGTTTCACTGGAACGAGCTGATGACACGCAACGTCGAAGGCGCGAAGAAGTTCTACGCCGACACTTTGGGCTGGAGCTTCGACGGCGTGCCGATGCCGGGCGGCGGTACGTATTGGCTGGCGATGATCGGCGGCGAGGCGGTCGGCGGCATCTTCGACATCAGCGGCGCGGACTTCAAAGACGTTCCCGAGAGCTGGATGGCCTATATCGCCGTCGACGACGTCGATGCGCGCGTCAAAAAAGCGGTCGCCGCGGGCGCCAAGCTGATGAAGCCGATATTCGACGTACCTGGCGTCGGCCGCATCGCGATCCTGATGGAACCGGGCGGCGCCGGCATCGGCTGGATCACACCGGCGTCGTAGCCAAACCTCTCCACGTCCACTGTCACAGATAGGAGTCGATCATGAAGCTCTACGGCTTTCCCGCTTCGCCGAATACCTGGAAAGTTCGCGCGCTTGCGTCGTATCTGAAAATCCCGCTGGAGTTCGAATTCGTCGACCTGCTGCAAGGCGCGCAGCGCACGCCTGCGTTCCTCGCGCTCAATCCGACCGGACGCACGCCGGTGCTGGCCGACGGCGACTTCAAGCTCTGGGAATCGGACGCAATCCTGCAGTACCTCGCGAGCAAGAATGCGACTCCGCTCTATCCGAGTGACGCCCAAGCCCGCGCCGATATCACCCGCTGGCTGTCCTGGGACCTGGCGCATTGGGGCGGCCAGGCCTGCCTGCCGCTGATCTTCGAGAATCTGGTGAAGAAGGTCGTCAATATCGGGCCGGCCGATGCCGCCGCCGTCGCCAAAGGCAACGAGGCCTTCCACAAGGAAGCCAAGATGCTCGACGAGCGTCTGGCGAAGCAGAAATACATCGTCGGCGATGCGCTCACGATCGCGGATTTCGCTGTCGCGGCGCCGCTGTTCCACGCCAAAGGCGCCGAAATGCCGCTCGGTCCGTATGGCAATCTGCGCGCCTGGTTCGAGCGCGTGTCGTCGCTGCCCTGCTGGGGCGAAACCGCGCCGCAGATGTCGGAAGCGGCTTAGTACCGGGCACAGAAAACAAAAGAAGAGGGCGGATAAACTATCCGCCCTCTTCTTTTCTCATTAGGGTCAAAAACTCATAAGCCTCGGTTGCTTCCCGCCGTCGATCGCAACGGCCACCCTTTTTCCGAGGCAAAGAGGACGTCAAGGGCGCGCTTCGCGCGCCGCGTAGCGGCTTAAGCCCTCGACGTCCTCTTTGCCTCGGAAGCACTTGCAGCCGTTGCGATCGACGGCTCTCTCTGATCATTTCGCTAGTGGCTCTAGCGTCCGTTATCGGGTCGGCACCGGCTTGTCGCCGCGATAGTCGTAAAAGCCGCGCTGGGTCTTGCGGCCGAGCCAGCCGGCCTCGACGTACTTCACCAGCAGCGGGCACGGGCGGTATTTGGAATCGGCGAGCCCCTCGTGCAGCACCTGCATCACCGAGAGGCAGGTATCGAGGCCGATGAAGTCGGCCAGTTCCAGCGGCCCCATCGGATGATGCGCGCCAAGCCGCATCGCAGTGTCGATAGCCTCGACATTGCCGACGCCTTCGTAGAGCGTGTAAATCGCCTCGTTGATCATCGGCAGCAATATGCGGTTGACGATGAAGGCCGGGAAATCCTCCGACACCGCGATCTGCTTGCCGAGCTTGCCGATGAACTGCTTGGTCGCCTCGAAAGTGGATTCGTCGGTGGCAATGCCGCGGATCACCTCGACCAGCTCCATCAGCGGCACCGGATTCATGAAATGGATGCCGATGAAATGCTCCGGCCGGTCGGTGGCCGCAGCAAGCCGCGTGATCGAGATCGAAGAGGTATTGGTGCCGATGATCGCCTCGGGCTTGAGTGCCGGACAGAGCGCGCCGAAGATCTTGCGCTTCACGTCCTCTTTTTCGGTCGCCGCCTCGATGACGAGATCGCAATCTCCCATTTCGTCGAGGGTGTTGGCGGCTGAGATGCGCTTGATCGCGGCCTGACGCTGCTCCTCGCTGATGCGCTGCCGGCTCACCTGGCGCGCCAGATTACCGCTGATGGTGGCGAGCCCTTCGCTGACGCGATCAGGGGCGACGTCGTTGAGCAGGACGTGAAAACCGGAGAGCGCGCAGACGTGGGCGATGCCGCTGCCCATCTGGCCGGCGCCGACGACTCCGATCTTGCGAATGGTGTGCAGTGTATGCTCCGTCCGCGCGGAACGCGCCACCGGCCGCTCCTTTACGTCGTTCATGTCGCCCGCCTCCACCTTTACGCCGATCCGCCGCTCTGTTCCACACCGCGAGCCGCCAAATATTCGGTGATGGTCAACGCCGCATTTTGCCGAGTTCGGCCGCCAATTCCGGCAGCGCCTGATAGAGATCGGCAACCAGGCCGTAATCGGCGACCTGGAAGATCGGCGCCTCTTCGTCCTTGTTGATGGCGACGATCACCTTCGAATCCTTCATGCCGGCGAGGTGCTGAATGGCGCCGGAAATGCCGACCGCGATGTAGAGATCGGGCGCCACCACCTTGCCGGTCTGGCCAACCTGCCAATCATTCGGCGCGTAGCCGGCATCGACGGCGGCGCGCGAGGCGCCGACCGCAGCGCCGAGTTCATCCGCCACCGGCTCTATATATTTGGTGAAGTTTTCGCGGCTTTGCATGGCCCGGCCGCCGGAAATGATGATCTTCGCGGACGTGAGTTCCGGCCGCTCGGATTTCGACAATTCCTCGCCGGCGAATTGCGACACACCCGGATCGGCGGCGGCGGCGACCGTTTCGACCGGCACGCCCGAACCAACCGGTCCGGTTGCCTGGAACGCGGCGGTACGCACCGTGATCACCTTCTTGGCCTCGCGCGAGCGCACGGTCTGGATGGCGTTGCCGGCATAGACCGGCCGCTCGAACGTGTCCGGCGCCACCACTTTGATGACGTCGGAAATCTGCATGACGTCGAGCAGCGCCGCCACGCGCGGCATGAAATTCTTCCCCGATGTCGTCGCCGGCGCCACGATCGTCTCGTACGGGCCGGCGAGCGAAACAATCAATGCCGCAATCGGCTCGGCCAACGCGTGCTCGTAAGCCGGCGCTTGCGCGAGCAGCACCTTGCCGACTCCCTCGAGCGTGGCGGCAGCATCCGCCACAGCTTTGCAGTTGAGACCGGCAACGAGGACATGGACCTCGGCGCCGATCGCCTTGGCGGCGGTGAGCGCCTTGTTGGTCGCGTCCTTCAGCGTCTTGTTGTCATGCTCGGCGATCAACAATGTCGGCATCAGATCGCCCCCGCTTCGTTTTTCAGCTTGTCGACCAATTCGGCGACGGAGCCCACTTTAACGCCGGCCTTGCGCACCGGCGGCTCGGCGGTCTTGACCACTTCGAGCCGCGGCGTGACGTCGACGCCGTAATCGGCCGCGGTCTTGTCGTCGATCGGCTTTTTCTTCGCCCGCATGATGTTGGGCAGCGACGCATATCGCGGCTCGTTCAAGCGCAGGTCGGTGGTGACGATCGCCGGCATTTTCAACTTCACGGTCTGCAGCCCGCCGTCGACCTCGCGGGTGACCGCGAGCGTCTCGCCGTCGATCGCCATCTTGGAGGCGAAGGTGCCCTGCGGCCAGTTGAGCAGCGCCGCCAGCATTTGGCCGGTCTGATTGCAATCGTCGTCGATCGCCTGTTTGCCCATGATGATAAGGCCGGGCTGTTCGGCGGCGGCGATGGCCTTGAGAATTTTTGCCACCGCCAAGGGCTCGACCGGCGCTTCAGCCTTGACCAGGATGCCGCGGTCGGCGCCCATGGCGAGCGCCGTGCGGATGGTCTCCGCCGCTTGCTGCGGTCCGATCGAGACGGCGACGATTTCGGTCGCCTTGCCGGCCTCTTTGAGCCGGAGCGCCTCCTCGACCGCGATCTCGTCGAACGGATTCATCGACATCTTGACGTTGGCAAGCTC
>JASHVN010000291.1 GCA_030044555.1 Xanthobacteraceae bacterium
AAATCGATGCGCTTGTCGGTGCGCGGATCGGTGATGCCGAAGATCGGCTCGATGACGTTGCGGGTCAGAAGCGTGATCGGCAAGCGGCTGATCGGATCGCTTGAGTGCTCCTGGCTTGCTGCATCGGCGCGCAAGACAAGGCGGTACCAGCGTCCGGCCAGATACATGCCGACTTCGCCGGCCGAATTGGGCTGCACTGGTTGCTCGCTCGCCTCGACGGCATAATGCCGGCGCAATTCGCCAAGCAGCGCCTCGGGGCTCCGCCCATTGAGGTCGCGCAGCACGCGATTGTAGTCGAGGATGGTCATTTCCGTTTGTGGAAACAGCACGGTGAGAAAATACGAATCCGCACCTTGCCCGCCGCGAGCGCTGGCGACGCGCAACGCCGCTGCCGAGCGGTGATGGCCGTCGGCGATGTAGAGTCCGGGCAAGTCATCCACCGCGCTGGTGAGAGCCGCGATGGTCGCGGCGTCGCCGATCACCCAGAGCTGGTGGCGCACGCCGTCGTCCGCGGTCACATCGACCGTGGCGGCGCTGTTCGCCACTTGCGCCAGCGTGGCGTCGATCTGCGGAGCGGTCGGGTAGGCGACCATGACCGGGCCGGTCTGTGCGTTCACCGCCTCGATCTGGCGCACGCGGTCGTCCTCCTTCGCCGGAGTCGTCAGCTCGTGCTTGCGAATGCGGTTGCTGGCATAGGCATCGAGCGAGCCGATCGCCGCAAGCCCGGTCTCGACGCGGCCGCGCCAAGTCAGCCGATAGACGTAGTAGCAAGGCCTGTCGTCGCGGATGAGGACGCCGGCGTCGATCATGCGCTGCAAATTTTCCGCAGCCTTGGCATAGACCGCCTGGTCATACGGATCGGTCGCCGGCGGCAGATCGATCTCCGCCTTGGAGACGTGCAGAAAGCTCCACGGTTTGCCCTTGGCGCGCGCGCGCGCTTCGGCGCTGGAGAGCACGTCATAGGGCGGCGCCAGCACTTCGGCGGCGCGGCCCGGCGCCGGCCGCAGCGCGCGAAAGGGTCTTATCAGGGTCACGGAATCTTACCTGTCTGCATTACGCAAATGCGGCGAGACCAAAGCTGCCGCATCCGGCATTTTAATTCGCGCTAAAACGCACTACGTCAACCCCGTGAGCGAACCGGACATCATTCTCATTGCCGGGCCGACGGCGAGCGGCAAATCGGCGCTGGCGTTGGAATTGGCGCAAAGGCGCGATGGTGTGATCGTCAACGCCGATTCCATGCAGGTTTATTGCGATCTGCGCATCATCACGGCGCGGCCCAGCGTCGAGGAGGAACGGCGTGTGCCGCATCGGCTCTACGGCCATGTCGATGCGGCGGAGAATTTTTCCGTCGGCCGCTGGTGCGAGGAGGTCGCCGCGGTACTGGTGGAGACGCGGCGCACCGCGCGCCCGGCCATTCTGGTCGGCGGCACCGGCCTCTACTTCAATGCGCTCACGCGCGGGCTCGCCGCCGTTCCGCCGATACCGGCCAACATCCGCGAGGAAGTGCGGGCGCGGTTGCAGCGCGACGGCGTCACCGCGCTGCATGCCGAGCTGAAATGGCACGATCCGGCGGCGGCGGCGCGGCTGATGCCCGGCGACCGGGCGCGGATCACCCGCGCACTCGAGGTGGTGCTGGCGACCGGACGTTCGCTGCTCGACTGGCACGACGAGAACAAGCCCGCTGGCGTCGATTCCGCGCGTGCCGCAAAAATCTTTCTCGCGCCCGATCGCGATGAACTCATGCGCCGCATCGATGCGCGCTTCGATGCCATGATGGCGGCCGGTGCGCTTGAAGAAGTGCGGGCGCTGGCAGCCCGCAATCTCGCCCCCAACCTGCCGGCCATGAAGGCGCACGGCGTGCCTTGGCTCATTCGCCACCTCAACGGCGAGATCACCGGCGAACAGGCGGTGGAAGAGGCCAAGCGCGACACCCGCCACTACACCAAGCGGCAAGCCACCTGGTTTCGCAATCAGCTGCCGGATTTCACCTGGGTCGAGCCGGCGGGCGCCCTCGCGGAAATCGAGGGGCAATTACGCGCGCTGGCGCGTTGACGCTGGCGGCGGCCCAGCCATGCGCCATGCGCAAATGATAGCCGTCGGTCTGGATGGGCGCGTGTGGTCGCGTTAGGATGACGTCAAAGATTGCTGCCAAGGATTGCTGCGAGGAGGCGCGACGCGACATGTTTCTACGCAATGGCTGGTACACGGCGCTATGGTCTCATGAACTCAGGGACAAGCCGGTCGCCAAGACCTTTCTCAACGAGAAGGTCGTGCTGTTCCGCAATGCCGCCGGCGAGGTCGGCGCCTTGGAGGATTGCTGCTGCCACCGCGCCGCACCGCTCTCGCTGGGCGAGATTGCCGGCGATTATCTTGCGTGCGGGTATCATGGGCTCAAGTTCGACGTGGACGGAAAGTGCGTCGAGATTCCCGGCCAGGTCCAGGTCCCGTCCGGAGCCAGGGTGCGCAGTTACCCGGTTGCGGAAAAATGGAACGTCGTCTGGATTTGGATGGGCGATGCGGCGAAGGCCGATCCGGCCAAGATTCCCGACATGCCGTGGCTGTCGGAGCCGACCTGGGCGGCGACCCCTGGCCGGCTGCATGTGAAATCGAATTATCAGTTCATCATCGACAATCTGCTCGACTTCACCCACGTCGCCCATGTGCATAAGCGCACAATTGCCGGCGACCCGCGCGAAGCCACCGAGCCGATGAAGGCTGAGCGGCTCAACGACGGGATTCGCGTCAGCCGCTGGCTGCTCGACGTCAAGCCGCCGCCCTTATTCGCCAAGGCCGGAAACTTCCAGAGCAACGTGGACCGCTGGCAGTTCGCGCGCTGGCATTCGCCCAGCGTCGTTTATCTCGATGTCGGCTGCGCCAAGGCGGGAACGGGAGCGCCGGAAGGCGACCGCAGCCATGGCATTTCGATCTGGTCCACGCACTTGCTGACGCCCGAAACCGAGCTCTCCAGCCATTACATGTTCTGCTTCTCACGCGACTTCAGCCTGGAAGACGCGGACATGTCGAAGCTTCTATACGAGGGGTCGCGGGCAACTTTTCTCGAGGACGTGGATTTCCTCGAAGCGGTGCAGCGAAATCGCGTCGATGGTTCGCTGGACGGCCTCGTCCACATTTCCGCCGACGCCGCCCAGCTGCAGGCGCGGCGCATGCTCGGCAGCATGATATCGGCCGAGCAGGCGCCATAAGGTCATTTAGCGCAGAGTCGATCAGGTTGAATCGTCATTGCGAGCGAAGCGAGGGGCTCCTCGCAATGACGGCGCTCTATTGATTCGACATGTATTGCATACCCGCCGAATAGGTGGCTCCGCCGATCACGCAAGGAATACCCAGTTCGATCTGACCGACGGCCGCGGCAGCGATGCAGCCGACCGCAAGAGCGCCTTCGCCAATCTGCCCCATGCCGGTCAGTTCGCGTTTGGAGTTCGGGCCCTTCTGTTTGAGCTCCTCAATCGCGGCCAGCGATTTCTTGCGCATGTCGCCGGTGTCGACATCCTCCGCCGTCAGGATGACCTCGTTGAGGATCTTGGCGGTTTCTTTCGGCTGGCGTTTGACCGACCATTGCAGCATAGCCAGGAGATTAAGGTCGCGCACGGCGTTGCTGGCGAGCGTGAACTTGGCGGCGCTGCCGGTGGTGAGGTTGTCGACGCTGTCTTTGTCGTCGGCGAGCGGCAACAGCTTGATGATCTGCCCGACCGGCCTGTAGGCGCCGGTGGCGAGATAATAGCCCCAGAGCACGTCGATCAATTGCGGCGTTGGCGCGAGCGCGACCGGCTTTTTGCTGTCGCCGCCGATCTTGAGCGCGACTTTGATCTTGTCGAACATTCCGGGCTTCGCCGGCTGGTAGTCGATCTGATCGAGCGTCGGCAGCTTGCCTTCCAGATAACGGTTGATCATGGGACGCCGCTCCGGCATTTGCTCGGCGATGGAGAGCAGCACGTCCTTCCAGTTGGTCAGTCCCGAATAGGCGATGGCGCGCACCAGCACCCAGCGGTCGGCGGGGGCGATCGACACCATTTTTTGCACGAGGTCCTCGGCGCGTTCCGGATCGGAGCCGAGTACCCCGGCGATGAAGCCCACATAGGCGCCGCAGGTCTCGGAGTCCTTGAACGCCTGCATGTCGCTGAGCGCATGCACGAGGAGCGGCAGCCGTTCCGGGTCCGGCCGGTGACGATAATCGTTGATCCATTTGAGGATCATGTTGGTCGAAGGCACCCCAGCGTGCGCCGGCGCCGCGGCGGCTGCGGGCGCTACCGTGAGGCTCGTGAAGCAAAGTAACAGCAAGGCGCAGGCAAGGATCCCGCGCGAGAGCCGTAAGAGCATGTCCCCCTCCAGCGGATTAGCGCGGAAACCTGAAAGCGGCTTTGCCGCGCGCGAGTGGAGCTGGCGCAGAGTTCAACAGGCCGCAGGGGCAATTTGCAGGCCCGCCCGTTGCAAAATCACGGCTGCGCTGTGGCGGTTGGGAACGCCTGACGAAGATGGATTTGCCCGATTTATCGATTTCAAACGCGTGTTTGAAGTTTGCCGCGCCAAAATGCAGCCGCATTCGGCTTGACCGGGACCGCCGCAATGTTTATAAAGTGCATTCTGAGTAGGAAGGTCACGTCTTGCGCACGTTTATTGCAAAATCGCTGATCCTCGTAGGAAGGCGCACCGCCGCGGGTGGATGATCCACCCGCGAACGCGGCGGTGCGCAATGTTAGGGGCTCTTGAGCCCCTTTTTTATTACCCGAATGCCTCCCCGCCTTACGCCT
>JASHVN010000292.1 GCA_030044555.1 Xanthobacteraceae bacterium
TTCCACGTCGGCGATCGTCGCACCAGTCGCAACGCAGCCCGGCAGGTCGGGCATAGGCGGAATAATTATCGTCGACTTTCTCGATCACGACCGCGTAGCGCATCACTTCTGCTCCTTCAGTCCGGCCTACTTGAGCGCGCTATTAAGTGTGCCGGGTGCCATGTCGTCGGACGGCTTTCCCGCAATCGTAACATGGCCGGGCTTGCTCGCGTGTTTGTATTGCCGGTGCGAGCCTCGCGTGGCAACCAGGAACCAGCCATCTTGTTCGATGAGACTGATGACATCACGGACTTTCATCGGGCGAGCATCTGCCTGGGTCGATCAGCGGGTTTGTGGGCCTGCTTGGCCTGAAGCCCGTCGAGAATAATTAAACGCAACTTATCGGCAATTCTGCCGGGCGGTGGTCTTTTCCGGGCCGGTTTCTCCACCATATCTAACGCTGCGGATTGCCGCTCCAGGGATCCGTGGGTGTCGGAACCCCCAAAGGTCAATGGCTTTGATCTTGATCAGGGAGCCGGCGCCTCCACTGCTTTAACCCAATGACGATGTTCCGGCTGCGCCGCTTTAAGGGCGCCGGGATAGGCCGAGGGAGCTATCACTATGAATTTCGACAAGTATACCGACCGCAGCCGCGGGTTCGTGCAAGCCGCCCAGTCGCTGGCGCAGCGCGAAGGGCATCAGCAGTTTGCGCCCGAGCATCTGCTCAAAGTGCTGCTCGACGATCCGGAAGGACTGGCCGCCGGGCTGATCGACCGCTCCGGCGGCAATTCGCGTCAGGCGCTCGCCGCCGTCGATGCGGCCTTGGCCAAGCGGCCGAAAGTGTCAGGCGGCGGGGCAGGGCAGATCTATCTCGATCCGGCTCTGGCGCGCGTGTTCGACGCCGCGGAGAAAGCCGGCGAGAAGGCCGGCGACAGCTTCGTGACCGTGGAGCGGCTGCTGCTGGCGCTCGCTTTGGACCGATCCAGCGAGGCGGGAAAGATTCTCGCCCAAGCCGGCGTCACCGCGCAAAATCTCAACGCCGCGATCGAAGCGTTGCGCAAGGGCCGCACGGCCGACAGCGCCTCGGCGGAGAACGCCTACGACGCGCTGAAGAAATACGCGCGCGATCTCACGCAAGCCGCGCGCGACGGCAAGCTCGATCCCGTTATTGGACGTGACGAGGAAATCCGCCGCACCATCCAGGTGCTTTCCCGGCGCACCAAGAACAATCCGGTGCTGATCGGCGAGCCCGGCGTCGGCAAGACCGCCATCGTCGAAGGCTTGGCGCTGCGCATCGTCAACGGCGACGTGCCGGAAAGCCTGGCGGACAAGAAGCTTTTGGCGCTCGACATGGGCGCGATGATCGCCGGCGCCAAATATCGCGGCGAATTCGAGGAGCGGCTCAAGGGCGTGCTGCAGGAGGTGACCGCCTCGGCCGGCGCCTACATCCTCTTCATCGACGAGATGCACACCATCATCGGCGCCGGCAAGGCCGACGGCGCCATGGACGCCTCGAACCTGCTCAAGCCGGCGCTGGCGCGCGGCGAATTGCATTGCATCGGCGCCACCACGCTCGACGAATATAAGAAGCACGTCGAGAAGGACGCCGCCCTGGCGCGGCGCTTCCAGCCGATCTATGTGGGCGAGCCCACGGTCGAGGACACGATCTCGATCCTGCGCGGGCTCAAGGACAAATACGAAGCGCATCACGGGGTGCGCATCACCGACGGCGCGCTGGTCGCCGCGGCAACATTGTCCAACCGCTACATCACCGATCGCTTCCTGCCCGACAAGGCCATTGACCTCGTCGACGAGGCGGCGGCGCGCTTGAAGATGCAGGTCGATTCCAAGCCGGAGGAGCTCGACTCCATCGATCGCGAGATCATCCGGCTCAAGATCGAGCAGGAAGCGCTGAAGAAAGAAAGCGATGCCGGCTCGAAGGCGCGGCTGAAAAATCTCGAAAGCGAGCTCATCGCGCTGGAGAAGCAGTCGGCCGATATCACCGCGCGCTGGCAATCGGAGAAGAGCAAGCTCTCCGATGCGGCGAAGCTGAAAGCCGAGCTCGACCAGCTCAAGAACGAACTCGCCAACGCCCAGCGCCGCGGCGAATACCAGCGCGCCGGCGAACTCGCCTATGGCCGCATCCCGGCGCTGGAGAAGAAGCTCAAGGACGTCGAAGGCGCCGAGAAGCAAAAGGCCGCGATGGTCGAGGAGGCGGTGACCGCCAATCACATCGCGCAGGTGGTGTCGCGCTGGACCGGCATTCCGGTCGACCGCATGCTCGAAGGCGAGCGCGAGAAACTGCTGCGCATGGAAGAGCAGCTGGAGAAGCGCGTGGTCGGGCAGGATGAGGCTGTCAAAGCGGTCTCGACCGCGGTGCGCCGCGCCCGCGCCGGCCTGCAGGATCCGAACCGGCCGATCGGCTCGTTCATGTTCCTAGGCCCCACCGGCGTCGGCAAGACCGAACTCACCAAGGCGCTGGCGGAGTATTTGTTCGACGACGAGCACGCGCTCATCCGCATCGACATGTCAGAATACATGGAGAAGCATTCGGTGGCGCGGCTGATCGGCGCTCCGCCCGGCTATGTCGGCTACGAGGAGGGCGGCGCGCTCACCGAAGCGGTGCGGCGGCGGCCCTATCAGGTCGTGCTGTTCGACGAGATCGAGAAGGCGCATCCGGACGTGTTCAACGTGCTCCTGCAGGTGCTCGACGACGGCCGGCTGACCGACGGGCAGGGGCGCACGGTCGACTTCCGCAACACGCTCCTGGTGTTGACGTCGAATCTCGGCGCCGAGTATCTGTGGCGCAGCCCGAGGGCGAGGACACCGAGAAGGTGCGCGATGCGGTGATGGCGGAGGTGCGGGCGCGTTTCCGGCCGGAGTTCCTGAACCGCATCGACGAGATCATTCTGTTCCACCGGCTCAAACGCGAGCAGATGGGCCGCATCGTCGAGATCCAGCTCAAGCGGCTGCAAGAGCTTCTGGACGAGCGCAAGATCACGCTGTCGCTCGATGCCAAGGCGCGCGAGTGGCTCGCCGAGAAGGGCTACGATCCGGCCTATGGGGCGCGGCCGTTGAAGCGCACGATTCAGAAGTCGGTGCAGGACCCGCTGTCCGAACTCATTCTCTCCGGCCGCATCAAGGACGGCGAGAAAGTGTCGGTCTCGGCAGGCAAGGGCGGCCTCACCTTCAACGGCGCGGCGGTGGCGCAAGCGGCGTAAGCCGCGCATCGCGAGGAGCCATAGAGACGAAGCAATCCAGCCTGGATTGCTTCGCGGAGCATGACAGCGGGCCGGCACGGGGCTCCATCGCGCTCGCGCGATGGGGGGCGCCGACTTCAGACCGGCCCCGTTGGCTCGCAATGACGCGTTAGCGCGGCGCCAGGCTTAACGCGGCGCCAGCCGTGGCGCGGCGACGGCGCTCTCGTTGAGGCGTTCGCGCACGTGGTCGACGAAATAGCGTGCCGGTCTTTTCGACAGGCCGGCGACGACCAGCGGATTGAGCCCACCCGAACTTTCCACGCTGATGCGGTCCCAGAAAAAGCCGCGGGTATGCGCCACCTCGGCGACATGCGACAGCGGCAGATGCTCGTCGGTGCGCTCCCAGGGCGTATACCAGCGGCGGATGATGTTGCTCGAGATGCCGATATGATCGGCGATCAGGCGCGCCGGGAACAAGAGGCGCGTGAAATTGAAATGAAAGAG
>JASHVN010000293.1 GCA_030044555.1 Xanthobacteraceae bacterium
ATTCAGAAGACCGCGCTGCGCGATCGCTTCAAGACATACGCCTTCCCGGTCGCCGCTGCAGAGTGATGATCCCTGCATCATCCTGACCGGATTGTCATAGCCAGTGAACTGATCGCGCCTTTATGCAACGAGGCCGTGCCCGAGCGTGCCCGGGCCACTTTGAGTCCGGCACCTCGCTCAGTGCGTCACCGGGCACATATCCACATTTTTTCCGCAGCCAGTTGCGGAACAAGTGACGGGCTTGTGAGTTTCGGCTTTGCGGGTCCGCCACCGCACATAGTTTGTAAGTTATTCGACGAACAATTTTGGCCGAAGACATTTGCCGCCATGCTGCATTGCCGGGCTGCGCGACTTGATCTCACGAGGCTCGACCTCGCCAAGCTCCATCTCACAAGACTCGGATGTGCTTGTGCGCTTCTCACCTTCCTTGCCACGGCTGCAATCGCGGCATCATCGCAAACAGGCATCGCCTCGGTTTATTCGTATTCCGGTGCGCGTACGGCAAGCGGCGGACGGGCCTCGCCCTCTGCGCTGACCGCGGCGCATCGGTCCCTGCCGTTTGGCACCATGGTACGCGTGACCAACAACGCCAACGGACACTCGGTCGTTGTTCGCATCACCGATCGTGGACCCTTCGTCCGCGGCCGCATCATTGATGTGACGCCCGCGGCCGCCCATGCGCTCGGCTTCTCCGGCTTGGCGCGCGTGACGCTGGTCGTAGTCGGCAAATAGCGCGGCAAGGCTTAAGCTTCGGAGCGTCATCTGCCGCGCCTGTGCGTGTGATTTGGTCTTGTGATTTGGTCTGGGCTTTGGCGCCGAATCTTGCGCGCTCGGCCCATCGCGGCACTTGGCTTGCACGCCTCGTGGCGTCCCGGATCCCGCATATCTGAATTCTTTTGCTGCATGCCACATCCGCGCCGCAAGATTTAATTCAAATTATAGTATAATTTCAATTACTTAGAAAACGCACACAATTTGATCGTTTCGGTAGGCTGCTTAAAGAGCAGGCAGTATTTGCTGCGCCGCACGATGGTCACATTCGGCCTGTCTTAGCGCGATCGGCTCTAGATCAACGAGCCGCTCACCCTTCCCCATCAACAACACAGAAGGTAGATGATGGCTGGCTTTAGCCTGAAAAAACTCGTGTGTGCCTCAACTCTAGCTCTTTCTATTATCGCAATACCAATGGCTGCTTCGGCGCAGTCGGGAATAGCCTCAGTCTATTCAGGCGGACGCACTGCCGATGGCGAGCACGCTTACGCTGGCGGAATGACCGCAGCGCATCGTTCGCTGCCGTTCGGCACGATGGTACGGGTCACCAACACCCGTAACGGCCGGTCCGTGGTGGTGCGCATCAATGATCGCGGACCGTTCGTCCGCGGCCGCATCATCGACCTGATGCCTGCCGCCGCGCGGGCCCTGGGCTTTTCCGGTCTCGCGCACGTGGATGTGACCGTGATCGGAAGACGCGGCGCCTGAAGAGGATTGATCGAACTTCGGTCGATCGAGACAGCGGGAGGCTTCGGCTCCCGCTGTTTTTTTGTAAAAGGGCGGCGCGCCGGACGGCGCGAAGCGGGGGCCGTTCGCCTGGAGCTAGACCTTGATCCGATCCGATTGAATCGGATCAAGGTCTAGCTTTTTCCTTTGAGCATGATCTTGTCCGAAAACCGGTTTCCACCCCCCGGATCAAGTCCAAGGGCAAGCTTTTCGGGATCATGCTCTAAAACTCGGCGACGGCGGCGATGAGCCGCTCAATATCCTCCGACCGCGACAGACGGTGATCGCCGTCCTTGACCAGCGTGAGAACGACGTCGTCGCAGGCGAGCCGCGAGGTCAACTCGATCGCGTGCCGCCACGGCACGTCCGGATCCTCGACGCCCTGGAGGATGCGCACCGGACAGCCGGTCTCGATCATGCTGCCGAGCAAGAGGTGTTTGCGCCCCTCCTCGATCAGCTCCCGGGTGACGAGATAGGGCTCCTGCGAATAGGCCGAGGGCCGTTCCCACACGCCCTTTTCCGCAAGCTCGCGCTTGATAGCCGGCGTGAAGCGCTTCCACATCAGTTCCTCGGTGAAGTCGACCGCAGGCGCGATCAGGACCAGCCCGGCCAGCGAGGCCATCTCGTTCTTGCCGCGCTCCCGCAGCGCGCGGATCAAGAGCAGCGCCAGCCAGCCGCCCATGGAGGAGCCGATCAGGATCTGCGGGCCGCGGCAACAGGCGTCGAACACGCCGAGGCTGTCGGCCAGCCAGCGTCCGATCGTGCCGTCGGTGAACTTGCCCTCGGAGGAGCCATGGCCGGAATAATCGAAGCGCACGCAGGCCCGGCCCTGCTGCTGCGCCCATTGCGCCAGCGCTTCGGCTTTGGTGCCCTTCATGTCGGACTTGTAGCCGGAGAGAAAAAACAAGCCGGGCAGGCTGCCCTCCTGCTGGCGCACCGCAATGGCGCGACGCTTGGATTCTTCGCCAATTTGCAGAAATTTCAGGCTGTTATCGGTCATTAGCGGCTCGGCGTGGACGCGAGAGGGATTGCGGGCTGATCTTTCGCCGCAAATCCTGCTTCAGCGCAAGACGCGAAACCCAAGGCGCGAAACCTAGCGCGCGGTCGGCTGTTGCTCCTGGCAGCAGGCTTTGCGGCGAAGACCCGGGCGCCGCAGAATACAGAATCGGCTGGACAATGCATTTTACGATTGCATCGTCGTTGACTTATCGGCCGAAACTACCGATCTTCTGTGTTTGCCGAGCGGTATCGTGGGGGATGCACATTCGGGTGGTCCGCAGCCGCGTGCCCAAGGCAAGCAGCAACAAGGCAAGCAGTAACAAGGCAAGCCGTAACAGCCAAAGTCGCAACAGCTAAAGGAGACACTACCCATTCGTCGGCCCATCAGAAGCGCGCAGCCTGCTCCCAGGGAGGGGCCGCGCATCAACGAGGAGATCCGCGTCCGCGAGGTCCAACTCATCGACAAAGACGGCGCCAACAAGGGCGTCACCGAGATCAACGCCGCTCTGGCGATGGCGCGGGAGGCCGGGCTCGATCTCGTGGAGATCGCCCCCAATTCGTCCCCGCCGGTCGCCAAGATTCTCGATTTCGGCAAATATAAATACCAGGCGCAGAAGAAGGCCGCCGAGGCCCGCAAGAAGCAGAAAGTCGTCGAGATCAAAGAGATCAAGCTGCGGCCGATGATCGACGATCACGATTACGACGTGAAGATGCGCTCGATGCAGCGGTTTTTCGAAGAAGGCGACAAGGTCAAGGTTACCTTGCGCTTCCGTGGCCGCGAAATGGCGCACCAGGAGCTGGGCTACAAGCTTCTCGACCGCGTCAAGGG
>JASHVN010000008.1 GCA_030044555.1 Xanthobacteraceae bacterium
ATCCGGTGCTGATCATTTTCTGCTTCCTCGCCGGCGGCATCGTGTTCGGCATACCCGGCGTTATCCTCGCCGTCCCTGTGGCCTTGCTGATCAAGAGCACGCTCGCGACGCTTTACGGCGACCAAAGCGCCTAGCTAGAGCATGATCCCAAAAAGCTTGCTCTCGGACTCGATCCGAGGGTGGAAACCGGTTTTCGGAAAAGCATGCCCTCGGGCTTGACCCGGGGGATCATGCTCCAACAATAAGCTAGAGCGGCATAACGATTCAGAGAAAACCAACCCGCTCTAGGGTCAAAACTCATAAGCCCCAGTCGCTTGCCGCCGTCGATCGCAATGGCCAACCTTTTTCCGAGGCAATGATGATGTCAAGGGCGCGCTTTGCGCGCCGCGTAGCGGCTGAAGCCCTTGACATCATCATTGCCTCGGAAGCCCTTCCAGCCATTGCGATCGACGGCTCTCTCTGATCGTTTCTGCAGTGGTCGTGGATCAAAGCGGCGTGCTTTATGGGTTTTTGACCCTAGCATGGCGGGACATTAGATGAGATAGCCTAATCTACCACCGGTTGCATCGCGACTGCCTCGCTCCACCCAACAATCCAGGCTATATTGTGCAGCGGTGGCAACTTTTTCGAGGCCGGAAAGTTGCCTGTGGGGTGGAGGCAAGCGGAGACCCGCTGATGGCGGTGTGGGATTCCGCAAAGCGCGAAGTGGAGTCGCAGTACAGCCATCCGTGGCTGGCTGAGCTCATTTTTGCGCTCGACGCAAGGTTGCGCCGCCAGCAGGCAGTCGTCGGGTATAGCTCTCATCCATCTTGCGTTTTTCGCCTGGGAGTTGCGCGCGCGCGGCAGACGCTGGTGCTGCGCGACGGGACGCGCCTGAGGGCAGGCCAACGCATGATCGAATTGCATTTTTGGAACGAGCACATTCCGCCGGTCCCGCCAAACGGCGCGACGATTCGCTGGGCGCGGCAAATGCAGACGGGCATTTCGACGTCGCTGCGCGAATTGGCGCGCTATCTGTCGTCGCGGCCCGATCTGCGCGACATTTCCGTCATCTGCGGCCACGTTCCGTCCGCTACCAGAGCGCAATGGCGGCAGATCGAACACATCATGGGATATTACGGCTTCGAGACGGTCATGGAATCCGAGCGATTATCGCTGCACGAGCGCATTCATCGGCTCGGTGAAAATATCCTGATCTCGCTGACGATATTCGCGCAGAATGCCGCGGCGCTGCGTCTTGATACGCTCATGCGCGTGCGGATACCCATTTATCTTTCGCGCCGCGATCTCGAGCGCAAATTTGGCGATGTGGATGACACGGCCGCCGGGGCCGCGGAGGCGTCATGAGTATTGTTGAGTTTTTTCCCGATGCATCGTCGGTGGTTACCTCGCTATGCGACATCTGTCTTGCCGGTGCCTTTATGGGTTGCCTGCTCATGTTGACAGAGGCCGCCCTGGTGCTGGCCTTTCGCGAGGAAAAAACCGCGGACGACGCGGCGCAGCCGCCCGTTACGATCCTCAAGCCGCTGCATGGCTCCGAGCCCGGCCTTATCGCGCGTCTCGCGGCATTCTGCCGCCAGGACTACGACGGCCGCGTACAGATTCTCTGCGGCGTGCGCGATAGCGCCGCGCCGTCCATCAGCGCCGTGCGCACCACCCAGCGTCAACACCCGGATGCCTGCATCGAACTCCATATCGATCCCCGCCTGCACGGCAGCAACCGCAAAGTCTCAAATCTGATCAACATGATGCCGCGTGTCCGCCACGACGCCATCGTGCTTTCCGACAGCGATATCGTGGTTAGCCGCGACTATCTGCGCAGCGTCGCCGCGCTGCTGGCGTCGCCACGCACCGGCGCCGTGACTTGCCTCTATCACGGCATCGGCGATAACGGCCTGTGGTCGCGGCTGTCGGCCTTGGCCATCAACTCGCATTTTCTCCCACAGGCGATCACGGCGATCACACTGAAGTTGAGCAAGCCCTGTTTCGGCGCCACGATTGCCGTGGAGCGCTCCATGCTCGAGCGGATCGGCGGCTTCGGCCGCTTTGCCGACGACCTTGCCGACGATTATGCGCTCGGAATGGCCGTGCGCGCCGCCGGCTATGACGTCGCCACCGCCTCTTTCCTGGTCGGCCATTGCTGCTTCGAGAACAGTCTGCGCCAGCTCGTACGGCATCAGATACGCATCGCCCGCACGATCAAAAGCATCGATCCAATCGGCTACGCCGGCTCGATCATTACCCACCCGTTGCCGCTTGCCCTTCTCGGCATGCTGTCGGGAAGCACCGCCGCGGCGCTGGTCGCGGTGGCGGCGCTCGCCTCGCGCGTTGCCGTGTGCCGCTGCGTTGAACGACGGTTCGGATTGCCACATGAAAGCCCCTGGCTTATTCCATTGCAGGACATCATTGCTTTCAGCGTGTACGTGGCGAGCTTCTTCGGCGCGACGGTCTATTGGCGAGAGGCCGAGTATCGTGTGGCGGCGGACGGCACGCTCATTGAGGACGACCTGAGGCGCTCATGATGCGAACCTTGTGTCTGCAAGCCCCCTCCTTTGACGGCTTCGATGGGGGGGCCGGATCGCGCTATCAGGCGCGCCGCGAAATCCGCTCCTATTGGTACCCGACCTGGCTCGCTCAGGTTGCCGCCGCCGTTCCCGGCAGCAAGCTCGTCGACTCGGCGCCGCACCGGCTCACGCTCACCGACGTTCTGCGCACGGCGCGCGATTACGATCTGGCCGTGCTGCATACCTCGACACCCTCTTTCGCCTCCGATGTGGCTGTGATCAAAGCGCTCAAGGAGGCCAATCCGCAGCTCAAAGCGGGGTTTGTGGGCGCGAAGGTCGCCGTCGAGCCGGATGCCAGCCTGAAAAGCTCGCCGGTCATCGATTTCGTCGCCGGCAACGAATTCGATTTTACCATCAAGGAGATTGCCGAGGGGCGCGACTGGAGCGGCATCAACGGGCTGTCGTACCGCGGCGCCGACGGTTCGATTCGCCACAATTCGCCGCGGCCCATTCTGGCGAACATGGACGAACTGCCGTTCGTCACTCCCGTCTACAAACGCGACCTGGCGATCGAAAACTATTTTATCGGCTACCTGAAACACCCCTACATCTCGCTCTACACCGGCCGCGGCTGCAAATCGCGCTGCACGTTCTGTCTGTGGCCGCAAACGGTCGGCGGGCACCGTTATCGCACCCGTAGCGTCGGCAACGTGATCGACGAAATCCGCTGGGCGAAAGCGGCCTTTCCGCAGGTGAAGGAGTTCTTCTTCGACGACGATACCTTCACGGACGATCGGCCGCGCACCGAAGCGATTGCGCGCGAACTGGGCAAGCTCGGCGTCACCTGGTCCTGCAACGCCAAGGCCAATGTCCCGCGGGACACGCTCAAAGTCATGCGCGACAACGGGTTGCGGCTCCTGCTCGTCGGCTATGAGAGCGGCAACCAGCAGATCCTCTACAATATCCGGAAGGGCATGCGCATCGACGTCGCGCGCCGCTTCACCAAAGACTGCCACGAGCTCGGCATCACCATCCACGGCACCTTCATTCTCGGCTTGCCAGGCGAGAGCCGCGAGACGATCGAGGAAACCATCCGCTTCGCCACCGAAATCAATCCGCACACGATTCAGGTTTCACTTGCAGCGCCCTATCCGGGCACCGAGCTTTACCGCGACGCGCTCGATCATGGCTGGCTCGACGAAGAACACGCCGAGCTGGTCGACGCGCACGGCGTGCAGATCGCGCCGCTGCATTATCCGCACTTGAGCCACTCGGAGATTTTCCACTCGGTCGAGGACTTCTATCGGCGCTTTTATTTCCGGGCTCCGAAGATCGCATCGATCGTCGGCGAAATGGTGCGCAGTCCGGAGGTGATGGTGCGCCGCTTGCGCGAAGGCGTCGAATTCTTCGCCTTCCTGCGCGAACGGCGGGCGCTGGCGCGCTGAAGGCTGCCGGGATTTTGGCGTTCAGAAGAGCGCGAAGCGGGATTACGTCCGGTTTACTTGCGGTCGAGATAGCCGGCCTGGCGAAACCAGCCGATGGCGTCCTGCAAGGCCTGCAAATACGGCCGTGAGCGAAAGCCAAGATCGCGTTCGGCCTTGGCCGAGGTAAAAAACATCCGGTGGGCGGCCATGCGAATGCCGTCCACCGTGGCGAATGGCTCGCGTCCGCTGAGCTGGGCTACCATCTCCGCCGCATAGGCGACGGGCATGGCGGCGAGACGAGGAATACGCAGCCGCGGCTTTTGGCGTCCGACCAGCCGCGCGATGTCGGCGAGCATATCGGCAAACAGCACATTGGTGCCGCCCAGAATGTAGCGCTCGCCCACCACGCCGCGCTTGAGCGCCGCCACGTGTCCTTCGGCGACATCGTCGACGTGAACAAGATTGAGGCCGGTATCGACGAAGCCGGGTATCCGGCCGCAGGCCGCCTCGACGATGATACGGCCGGTCGGAGTTGGTTTGACGTCACGCGGGCCGATGGGCGTCGATGGATTGACGATGATGGCGGGGAGTCCCTCGCCGGCAATCATGGCTTCGACCAGCCGCTCTGCGGCAATTTTGCTGCGTTTGTAGGCACCGATGCCTTCTTTTTCAGAGAGCGGCACCGATTCATCCGCCGGCGTGCCATCGGCCCGCAAGCCCAGCGTGGCGACGCTGCTGGTATAGACGACGCGCTCGACGCCCTCCCGCATCGCCTCGCGCATGACGTTGCGCGTGCCGTCCACGTTGGCCGCATAGATCTCGCCGGGGTGGCGCGCCCAGAGCCGATAATCGGCGGCTACGTGAAAGACATAACGCGCCCCGGCCATTGCGCGGCGAACCGAACCCGCATCGCGCAGATCGCCCTCGACATACTCAAGATCGAGCCCGTCGAGATGAAAACGAGGGCTGCCGCGGCGCACCAGCGCCAGCACCCGGAACCCGGCGCCGAGTAACGTCCTGGCCACAGACGAGCCGACGAATCCCGTGGCCCCGGTGAGAAGGACTTGTCCACTGCAGTCCATGGCGCTTGGCCCAGTTTATGCTACAGTGCCTCGGTGTCGATTCTTGTTCGGGCACTCGTTGGCGGTGGTCGGGGGCAGTGCGGAACAAACTGGGGAAAATATCATTTTACCCCCGTAGTTTCGCATAAATTGAGCACGCTTGGTGTTTTGACCGGGGTCGAGGCAGAGGCCGTCTCACGGCGTCCTCTGTTGAGGGGTTAATCATCATCCGATCACATTTCGCGGGGCCAATTCAACTTATGGCATCCCAAGCACAATTTGTCGGCGCGTCGCTGGTAGATACCCTGCTGGCGGATAGCGAAGATACAGGTCACGCTCTCGATATCGCGCCTGCCCATCATCATCGCCACACCGTCATCGCCTTTGTGGGCATGGCGTTCGAGGCGAAGATCGCTGCCGGTCCCGGCGTCCTGGTTTTCTCGCGCCACGCGCGGCGTGAACTGGCGATGGCGGCGAAGAACGCCGCCCGGCATGGCTGCCGCGGCATTGTCAGCTTCGGAGTCGCCGGAGGACTGGCGGCGGACCTGCGGCCGGGCGATTGGGTGGTTGCCTCCTCGATCGTTGAATCGGAGGCAACCCGCGCCACCGACGCCGTTTGGTCAGGCAGACTCCGCGACGCGATCAAGGGATGCCGCCATGCTCCGATCATTGGGTCAGACACCCCGATCGCCGACCCTGCCGTCAAGCGGTCGCTGCACCGCACGACCGGCGCGGCGGCAGTCGATATGGAATCCCACGTCGTTGCCCGCGTAGCCGCAGCGCACGGGCTTTCCTTCACGGCCTTGCGCGTCATCGTCGACCCGGCCGATCGGACCATACCTCCCGCGGCGCTGAGGGGCATGGGTTCGGGCCCTCATGCCGATAGCCTGGCAGTGTTGCGTGACCTGATCGCCCGGCCATCGCAATTGTCGCTGCTTATTCGCGTCTCGCTCGATGCCTTCATCGCCCGCGCGGAGATGCAGCGCATTCGCCAGCTGCTGGGCCCGCATTTCGGACTGACGGATCTGGCTCTGACCGACTTGCCACAATCAGGCTTGGTGCAGGACGATCTGGCGCAAGCGGCCGTGGCGCCTTAGCGCTCGCCGGCCTGCAGCAGATCGAACTCCCCGCCCAGCACCAGATCGAGCCGGCCGGTGCGCCACTTGCCGACAGCATCGCGCACAAGCGGCGGCTCTTCGCGATAGCGCCGGATAACTGCGTTGGCCGGCGGCGCCTGTTCGAGCGCCTCGACTATTAACTTCTGCTCCTTGGCAGCCGGCACATCGCCGAGAGGCACGACGGCGAGACGGACCCGCGCGGTCACCCGGCCCATTCCGCCCTCCGACGCCTCGAAGACGTGGAGCCCCGCTTCGGGAGCCAGGACGCGATAAGCGCCAAAGCCGCTGACGGTCAGGATCGGCTTAGTCCCGCCCGCCCCGCTGCCGGAAATTTCCGTGGTCTGCATGCGCCGCTTGGCGGCCCAGGCGCGATACATCGACTGCAACCGATCGCACCATGCGAGCGTCGTCTGCCGCTCGCCAGCGCCGTCGAACACCGGCTCGATGGCCAGGGCCAGCTCTATGGGCGCAGCATCGTAGGCGTCCTTGATGCCTTCGCGGACCAAGTGCAATTGCAGCGCCAAGCGGCCGCTCAGCGCGGTGGAATAATGCGGCGGCGAACGATTATATCGCTCCAGCCGCCGGCGCAGTGCATTCGCCGTTTCGGCGGCCGCCTTGACGCGGTCCATCAGCGCGAAGCGGGCGAGCGTGGCGAAACGGTCCTCGCGATACCAAAAATCTGCCTCCGACATTTGTTCGGAGAGCTTGTCCTTTAGTCCGTTCCATTCGCCGGAACTGAGCACGCGCTCGATATCGTCATATTCGTCCTGCAGCATCTGGAATTCGGCGCGCGTCCCGTTTGGCGCAAGAACCGCGGAGGCAAGCGCAGGGGCCGCGGCAGGACCAGCCGGCGCTGCGGCCGGCGTCTCCGCGGCCGGCGCGAGATCGGCATCAGGATCGACAAACTCGACGCGGATGGCGTTGCCGTCGCTGCGCACGAAGAGGAATTGCTCGCCTTCGGGAAATCGCTTTTCGACGATGATCGCCGCCAGCGGCGCCACGACATATTGATCGATCGCCCGCTTGAGCGGCCTCGCGCCCATTTCGGGCGAGAAGCCGCGCTCGAGGAGAAATTCGAGCGCGGACGCTTCCCATTCGATCGCCCAGGCGCGGTCTTTCAAACCGCGCCGCTCCAGCAAGGCAGCCAACTCTTTCCTGAGAATGCCGCGCATCAGCTCGCGCGTGAGCGGACGAAAAACAATGACCTTGTCGAGCCGGTTCTGAAATTCCGGCCGGTACGTCTGGCTGATCGCGCGCAGCACCTGCTCCTTGCTGAACGCGTCGGCCTTGGGCGCGAAGCCGAGCCCCAGGGTGCGGTGCGCGGTCGCCCCCAGGTTCGACGTCATTATGATCAAACAATGACGCAGATCCGCGCCCTGCCCCATCGCATCGGTCAGACGCCCCTCGTCGAAGGCCTGCAGAAACAGATCCCAGATCATGGGATGCGACTTCTCGAACTCATCGAGAAGGAGCACCGAGAACGGCTGCTTGCGGACGCGGTTGATCAGCGAATCGGTCTCGATCGCATTGCTTTGCCCGAGGATCTTGCTCATCGACTCGTGAGTCTGGAATTCGCTCATGTCGAGGCGGATCATGCGCTCGACCGAGCCGAACAGAAATTCGGCGACGGCCTTGGCAAGCTCGGTCTTGCCGGTGCCGGTCGGGCCGGCGAACAAAAAGACGCCGATCGGCTTGTCGGGATCGTTCAATCCGGCCTTGAGCATGGCGATGCGGTCCACCACGGCCGCCACCGCCTCTTCCTGACCGAGCACGCGCGCGGTGAAGAAATCGCGGATCGATCTGAGGTCGAGCTGTTCCTTGGTATCGAGGATCGACACCGGCAGGCCGGAAATCTGCGACAGAGTTTCCAGCACCGCACGCGACGAAATCGGTTGCTTTGTCTGCTCGGCCCGCACGGCCGTAAGCTTGAGCAGCAGCAGCACCGAACCGGGCAAGGTGCCGGCGCCGAGGTATTGGCTCGCGGTATCGAGCGCGGCCTCGGCACAATCGGCGTCGAAATGAATTCCGGCTTTATGTGCCATTTCGTCAATCACGTCGCGCACCAGCGACTGCGTCTCCGCGGGCCGCAACGGCTCGATCGTGACGGTCTCGAACAGCCCGCGCAGCATCGGCTTTAGCCGCACCAGCCGGGCCACGCCTTTCGGCGTGGCTTCCGCCCAGACAACCAGACGGCCGGCGCTGATCGCCGGCATGATCTGGTCCAGCATGGTCGCGCTCTGTCCCGAATGGGTGCCGCTCAACGCCAGCTGCACAATGTCGGGGACGTACCAGATCATCCGGCGTCCCTTGGCCAACTCGTCCACGACGTGGCGGAGGCGGCCTTCGAGCTGGCCGATATAGATTTGATCGGCCTGCAAGTCGGCGCCGCTGGCCTCGAATACGGACCAGCCATCGGCTTCGATCTGCCGCGCGAACAGCCGAAGGAATGACGTTTTGCCCACCATCGGCTCGCCGGAGACCAGCATCGATCGTGGCGGATGCTGGCGCAGCGCGGCCTCGGCGAGCGCAAATGGCTCGCTCCAGCGACCGGGCCGCACGAGAACGTCGGCGTCTTTCTGATCTTTCCAGAAACGGCCGACCGTTTTCAGCGTCGCAAGGTTTTCAGCCGGCGGCGCCGATTGCGCCGGCGGCACGGCGTCATCGATTTCCTTGATCAGCGTCGCCGCCGACGGGTGGGCGACCTTTTGCAGAAAGCTGCGGATCAGGTGGTTCGGCGCGGCGCCCGCGGCCCACAACGAACCGCCGAACGTTATGGCGTCGCCGCGTTCGGCGCAGCGTGCCAGATAATCGCGAAAGACGTTCGGCATCCAGCGATTATCGAGCCACCAGTCCTTGGCGTGGGTGAGCGGCGCGCCGGGGGCGATTCGCGGCTCGGCCGCAAAGAGAAAATCGAGGGCGAAATACATTGCCCATGGCGAAAAGTACGCGCACTGCCTCAGCACCGCATCGGCCGCCTTGTCGCGCTCGGGGCGCTTTCTCAGCGCCGCCAGCGCCGCACTCGACAGCGACCAGCTGTTGCCCTCGACAAATTGCAGCACCGTGGCGAGCGGAACGTCCGCGAGGGCAAGAAGTCTGACAGCTTCGCAAAAATCCGGCTGCGTATAGAGGTCACTCGGATGCGCGGCATTGGACCCGAACGGACCGAAGGCTTTGTCGAGCTCGTAGAGACGACTGGTCAGCGCCTGCAGATCAAGCGGCAGCGGCGGCGGAATGATTTCCGCGCGCGCAACTGGCCGAACGGCCAACTTGCGCCGGTTGCTGAACCAGTCGCGCAATTTGCCGCGGTAGAAAAATCCGAAAATAAGACCCACAACAGCGAACGAAGCTAAGCCATCCCAAAAGTCCACGCCGCCAACTCCGCCCCTAACGTCGAGCCGCCAGCATTGCCTCGTTCAGCATAGTTTGGCCGCGCACGGCATGGTGCGTAGCCTCGATCTCATTGCCGCCAAAATACCTCACGCCTGCGAGATGAACTTGGTGACCAGATAGGCGCCCAAGCCTTCGATGCCGCCCTCGCTGCCGTGGCCGCTCTCCTTGACGCCGCCGAACGGCGTTTCGGGAGTCGAGATCGCGATCGAGTTGACGCCGACCATGCCGGATTCCAGCGCGTCGCCGATGGCCGCGGCGGTCGTGTTCGAAGTGGTGAAGGCGTAAGCGGCGAGGCCGTATTCGAGCGAGTTCGCCCGCTCGACCACTTCGTCAAAGGTTTTGAAGGTGACGATCGGCGCCAGCGGCCCGAACGGCTCCTGCGTCATGATCTTGCTGTCGTCGGGGATGTCGGTGATCACCGTCGGCTTGTAGAAATAGCCTTGATTGCCCTGCCGCTCGCCGCCGGTCTGGATC
>JASHVN010000294.1 GCA_030044555.1 Xanthobacteraceae bacterium
CGCTGTTGAAATTCATCGAGCACAACTGGCGCCTCGACCCGGTGACGGACCGCAGCCGCGACAATCTTCCAAATCCGATCGCCAAGCCGGCCAACCCTTACGTTCCGGTCAACAGCCCGGCGCTCGACGATCTGTTCGATGCGTTCGACTTCTCGCACCCGGTCAACCAACCGTTCACCGAGTGAGCCGTTTTTGAACGCGACATTTTGAAAGGCGGCATGGAGACGCTTATCGCGTCTCCATGTCCAATACGAACATGCCCAATACGAACATGTCGAATACGAATGGCGCCGGTCCGAAATCCAATCCTCGTACGATGCCGCCTCCTGTGTTTCCGAGCTCGACGAAGGAGTGATGCGATGCGCAAGCGCGGCGCGGGCGCGGGACTGTTAGCATTCGGCCTGGTTGCCGGCTTGGTTGCCGGTTTGGCATCGGTGCCGCGGCCGGCCCAGGCCCAGCAATTTTCGGCCCAAATCATAAGCACCACGCCAGGTGCAGCCAGCAGCAGCCCTGCAAAACTCTTCGTCGCGGATCGCAAGGTACGGATCGAAACGCCGGAGCTGCCGGGAGATGTCCTGATCATCGATGCCGCAATTCCGGCCGCCTATTTGCTGCGCCCGGCGCAACGCGTCTACATGGACTCCAAGCAGTCGAGCCGCCTGACCCGGCTGTTTGTGCCGCTTGATCCCGCCGCTCCATGCCCGCAATGGCAGGCGATGGCGGAGGTCGCCGGCATCTCCGACAGCGGACAGTGGCGTTGCGTCGCGACGGGCAGCGAAACCGTAGACGGCCGCAACACCCGCGAGTTCGCCGTGACGTCGCCGCGCGGCCACAGCACCCGCTGGATCGATGTCAGCCTCAAATTCCCGGTCAAGATCGAAACCGAGGATGGCGCCGTGCTCGCACTTGATGCCATCGACGAAGCGCCGCAGCCGCCGGAAAAGTTCAAGATACCCGCCGGTTACAAAAAGTTCGATCCGCGTGCGGTGATCGAGCAGATGAAGCGCAGCGACATCTGGGTCGAACCGCCAGTCGACCCCGACGCGCGCCGTCCCCGATGAACGACGGGGCCATGATCCGTCTCCTGATCGGCGCCGCAATCGCACTCGGTTCGCTATGCGCGACACCGGCTCACGCTTACGACGACGGCGCTTTGCCCCTCCGACCAGCGCCGGCCCGGGGCGATGGCGGCACGCGCAGCGGTTCGCTGCGAGTCACTGGCGATCCGGCCGAGATGAGATTGGAGGTGCGGCAGACCACCCTCGCGAACGTGCTCGCAGCTTTGGCGGCCGCATACTCCGTCTCGTACAGATCGGCTGTCCCACTCGACGAGCTGCGCGACGGCGCGTATGCGGGCCCGCTTCGCCAGTTGATCAGGCGATTGTTGGATGGCTACGACTACGTGATTGAAGAGAACAACGCGACGCTTGACGTCCTCATCCTGGGAAAAAGCGGGACGTTGGCGGTCCGGGCCACAACCGCCGCGCCCATCCATCGCATTCCGGTCACCACTCGGATTTCCCGGATGCGCTAGTGTCCCGATTCCGGAGTTCGCATCAGAGCCGCTGGCAGCACGTGCGAACTTCGGAATCGGGACACTAGCTTATTGTTGGAGCATGATCTTTTCCGAAAACCGGTATCCACTTTTCGGGATCATGCTCCAGTGCATCCGCGCGTCTGCCATCCTGAAAACGACCATGACGCTTCAGCGTGGCCCGTGTAATTTGGCGACGGCACTCGCGGGATGGTGCCGGCCCAAAGCCGCCTTGCGGGATGGCCATGGACTGAAAGCGGCCCGCACACGTCGGACCGAAGCGCGGTGACTCTCATGGAGACAGCAGATTGTGTCGTTGTTGGTGCGGGCGTCGTCGGCCTCGCCGTCGCGCGCACGCTCGCAATCGCAGGGCGTGAAGTCCTGGTGCTGGAAGCAGAACAGCGCATCGGCGAGCACACCTCATCGCGTAACAGCGAGGTGATCCATGCTGGATTGCACTACCAAAGAGAAAGTCTTCGGCAGCGACTGTTCCCACGCGCCGCTCATCTCCTTTACGCTTATTGCGCCGGCCACGATGTCCCGCATCGCCGCATCGGCAAACTGGTCGTGGCTCGCAATCCCGAGGAGGCTCAGCGTCTGCGCCGGCATATGGCGCTCGCAATGGAGGCCGGCGTCAAGGACCTGGAATGGCTGGAGCCGAATGCGGCCCAGGACTTGGAGCCGAACCTTGCGTGCCACGCCGCTTACCTTTCCCCGTGGTCCGGGATTGTCGATAGCCATGCGTTGATGCTGGCCTATCGGGCGGAACTCGAAGCGAACGGCGGAATGGTTGCGTTCCGCTCGCCGGTCACGGGCGGTGCGATAAATCCGGGAGCCATCGAGATCAGGATCGGCGGAACCGAACCGACCGCGCTTCGCTGCAAGATGTTAGTCAACTGCGCGGGCCACGGCGCTCCGTCGCTCGCGAGAGCCTTTGCGAACTTCCCCACAAACACCGTGCCGCGCAGCTACTTTCGCCGCGGCGTCTATTTTGGCGTAACGAGTCGGCCTTTCAAACGGCTGATCTATCCGATCCACGGGCCCGGCGGCATGGACATCCATGCCGTCATCGACCTTGCCGGCAATGTACGGTTCGGTCCCGACGCGCAGTGGGTGGACCATATTGACTATTCGGTCGACCCGGCGCGAGCGGAAGCTTTCTACCGCTCAATCCGTGCGTTCTGGCCCGCCTTGCCCGACGGCGCGCTCTCCCCCGCCTACGCGGGTATCAGGCCCAAAATTACCGGCCCTGACGAACCGGCGGCCGACTTCGTCATTCAGGGTCCGGCAGACCACGGCATCGCCAATCTCGTCAATTTGTTCGGCATTGAATCCCCGGGCCTCACAGCGTCGTTGGCGATCGGAGAATACGTGGCGAGCCTGCTTGGCCTTTCTGCCCCGATGGTGAGCCAACCCGCACACGCCGCCGGGTGACCAAACGCCCTTTCGGCCCTGGGAGCGCTAAGAGCCGTGATCGCGCACCCTGGCGGAGAAAATCACCGGCAGGGTAAAGCTCAAGCCTTCGTCGGCGACGAGCGGGGGCGGGGGCGGCACCGGGTTCGCGCGTTGCAGCATGGCGAGTGCGGCGGCGTCGAAGGCGGGATCGCCCGAGCCCGTGACGATGCGCGACGACAGTACGTGCCCGAGCCGATCGATGACGAAACTGACAACGACCTGCACGCTGCGCGCGGTGCGATCTTCCGGATAGCGTTTGTATTTGTTGAAATGCGCGGCCAGTTCCCTTTGCCAGGTGACGCGCACGCGCGTCGCGCTGGCGCCGGTTCCCTGCACGGGAGCGACCGAGTGCAGCGAGCGCGGCGCGTTCTCCACGCTTGGCGTGGCGGTCGCCTCAATGGCCACGGACGCCTGCGAGGGCTGTGCCTGCACCGATGCTTTTTTCGGATCGATGTCTTTGACCGGATGAGGATCGTCGGGTGAGACCAGACGGTCTGGATCGTCGGTCTCAACCGGCTTCGCTTTGGGCAGGTCGGTCTTCTCGACGACCGTCTTCTGCTCAATGACCTCCGGGGCGGCGGCCGAGGCATCGGTATCCGGCCCCACGGGCAGATTGGTCGGATCGAGCCGCGGCGACGCAAGCTCAACGCCGATCTCGATTGCCGGCGCGCCGAGGTCATCCTCAGCGTTCGGCCGTGCCGCGCCGAGTGCCAGCGCCACGCAGCCGGCATGGATCGCGACTGCACCGAGCGCGGAAAATGCCCAGACCGTTCGCGTCGGCTGTCGTGCCATATGCTGATTAAACAATTTGCTGATTAAACAATGTGCCGATCAGACAACGTGCTGATTAAACCTTGTTCTTGTTCGGGCTCCCTACGGTTGGGTATTTTCATCCGGGATGCCTTCGAGCGCGACCAGCGCGATTTTGGAATAGCCGCCACGGCGCAGACGTTCCAGCACGTCCATCAATTCGCCGTAAGGCACGCCGCGATCGGCGCGCAGAAAGATGCGCTGATCCTTGGCGCCACCCGGCATGGCATTGAGCGACCTGACATTGAGCGACATGGCATCGAGCGAGCGGACGAGATCGACGCGCTTGACCGGTGTGTCGTTGATGGCCACGGCAAGGTCGGCCTTGATGGTGACGTAGGTCGGCTTGTCCGGCTTTTTGTCGGGCATCGCTGTCGAGGACGGCAGATCGACCGGCAGGTCGACCGTCGACAGCGGCGCTGCCACCATGAAGATGATCAGCAGCACAAGCATCACGTCGATGAATGGCGTCACGTTGATGTCGTGCGCCTCGTCGAAGTCGTCGTCATCGTCGTCGAGATCGCCGAGTACCGCAGCCATGGTTCACTCCGCGACGCGCGAGGCAAGGCGGCCATGGAAGCGGTCGAGATCCCGTGACAACAAGCGGCCGATGGCGCCAGAGCCGCGTCCGACCAGTTCCAGATAGCTTTTGGTCGCGCGGGAGAAATGATTGTAGATGATGACGGCGGGGATTGCCGTGGCGAGGCCGACCGCGGTGGCGAGCAGCGCTTCGGCGATGCCCGGCGCCACGACCGCAAGGTTGGTCGTCTGCGCTTTCGAAATCCCGATGAAGCTGTTCATGATGCCCCACACCGTCCCGAACAAGCCGACGAACGGCGCGGTGGCCCCGATGGTGGCGATGATGGCCATGCCCGATCGCACCGCGCGCGCCTCGGCCCGCGCGATCTCGGAAAACCGCGAGGCGGCCCGCTCCTTGATGCCTGATTCTTGCGCCGCCGCATCCGACAGCTGAATTTCCTCCACGGCGGCGGCCAGCAGGTCCGACAGCACGTTGGCCGTCGACTCCAACGCCGCTTGCGCCTCGCTCAGCGAACGCTTTTTGGCGATGCGCGACAGTGCCGCGCCAAGGTCTCGCCGCGCCCGCGCAAGATGGAACGTTTTGGCCAACAACAACGTCCAGGTCACGAGTGACGCGAAGGCCAAGCCGATCATCACCGCCTTGACCAGAATGTCGGCGGACAAAAACATCGACCACGGCGACAATTCCCGCAGCGCGCCGACACCGGCGGGCGGCGAAGGCGATGGGATCGCCGACGCGGCGGCCGGCGGCGACGATGGCGTCGGTGTCGCCGGCATCGGCGCCTGGCGCGCGCCGCCAAAAGCTGCGGGCTCTTGCGCACGCGCCGGCATTGCCTGCGGCACGATCAAAAAGGCGAGTGCAGCAACACATGCAGGCCGCAGCAGCTTCATCATACCTCGGCCCAATAGCGAATGAGGTTGTGATAGATGCCGGTGAGCTTGACGACTTCAGGATCATTACGGCTGAGCCGGCCGACCAGCCCCTGAATGGCGTTGTCGAGATCGAAGATCATGCTGCGCGCATGCGCATCGCGAATCATGCTCTGCAGCCAGAAGAACGATGCCACGCGCAATCCGCGGGTGATCCGGGTCACGGTGTGCAGACTGGTCGCCGGGTAAAGAACAAGGTGTCCCGCCGGCAGCTTCACCTCGTGCGAGCCGTAATAGTCCTCAACGATCAGTTCGCCGCCGTCGTATTCGTCGGGTTCGGACAGGAACAGCGTCACCGACAAATCGGTACGGATTCGCATTCCGCTCAAGTGATCGCCGCGCACCGCGTTGTCCACATGGACGCCGAAATGTTGCCCGGCGCCGTATCGATTGAACAGGGGCGGAAAGATGTGGCGGGGAATGGCCGCGGAAACAAACAATGAGTTGGCGGCGAGCGCCCGGACGACGCGCTCGCCGAGCTTGCGCGACACGTCGCCGTTCGGCGGCAATTGCTCGTTCTTCTTGACCATGGCGGACTGCGCCCCGGCGGTCGAGCGGCCATCCTCCCACGCGACGGCGTCCATGACCGCGCGGAACTCCTTGACGTCGGCCTTGCTCAGGATGTCCGGCACGCAGATCAGCATTCGAACCTGCAGGATTTCAAAATTGGACGGATTTAGAATTTCGCCGCCAGTTCGACTCCGACGACACGGCCGGGCGCGACCAGAACGAACGGCGCCGCGCTTTGGTAGAAGGCGTCGTAGTAGAGCCGGTCGAAAATATTGTTGACGTACACCTTCCACCTCCAGTTTTTGTGGACCTTGCCTTCGATAAACGTGTCGAAGCGCCAATAGCTCGGAAGCACGGTGCCCTGGTCCGCCGCCAGCAGCGTGCCGCCGTAGATTTTCGAGCGATAGGTAGCCTGACCGCCGATCTCCAAATCGTCCCTGAGCTGATATTTGGTCAGAACGTTGAAGGATTGATCGGCGACGAAAGCGAGCGGCAGACCGATGTTGGTCGGGACGGCCGACTGATCGACTCGCGTCGTCATGAACACGAGCCCGGTATAAACACTCCATTTTCTGGTGATCTTGCCTTCGGCGCCGAGGTCGACGCCCTGCACGTGATAGGCCGCGCCGGCCTGGACGGTACCGGCATTGGGATAACCGGACGGAACCAGTTCGCGGGCATTGCTGACGTCGGTGCGGAACAAGGCTGCGGTTGCCAAGAGGTGCCTATCAAACAATTCCCACTTGGTGCCGACCTCCTCGGCCTTACTCTCGGTGGGACTGAAAATCTGGGTGATCGGCGAGGTGGGATTGAGGCCGCCGTAATTCGCCGACGTGCCGTCGAGCTCGGCGCCGACCGGCTCGGAACCGGTGCCGTAGGCCGCATAAAAGCTGCCGATGGGCACCGGCTTGATAACAGCGCCGAGATTGTAATTCCACATGCCGGAGGAGGCCGACACGGACGGATATCCGGCTTTGCTGGCGTCGATGTTGTATTGGTCGAAGCGCAGGCCGCCGTTGAGAATGAGAAAATCCCGCCAGTTCGCTGTTTCAAGGGCGTAGGCGCTCTTGGTATCGACCGTGATGACGTCCGGATCGCCGGTCAGCGTCGGCGTGGTGTCGAAGGCGAGGTCGTTGGGCGGATCGAGGACCGAGATTGGCCCCACGGAGCCATTGGCGAATGCGCCAGCGCCGACGGCCTCCGAGTTCAGCCCGTTGTAGGTGTCGATGCTGACGCCTTCCTGAGACGCCTCGAAACCGGTCACGACCGTGTGGCGGACCGCTCCGGTATCGAATTTGATCGTCGCCGCGGACTGATCTGCCAGCACGGTCGTGACCTGATAACGGCTCAATGGATTGAGGCACACCAGCCAGTTGGCCGGATTTGGATTGGTGAAATTGCCGCCCTGCGAGTTACAGCTGCCGTTCGAGCCAGTTCCCTGTTCGGGGATCGTGCCGATGTAATTGAGGACTGATCGTTCATCCCTGAACTTGTTGCTAAGCGTCACGGCGTCATTGAGTCTGTATTCGCCGTTTATGGTCCCGATATCCTGCTGGGCGTTCTGGAAATCCCGATTGACGAAGCCGTAATAGGTGTCGCTCGGAACGCCCACCGAGGTGACCGGGAGCTTGGCAACCGTGTCGTAGGGCACGCCGAAATCCGGCAAGCCCCATAGGTCGGTATGGATATAATTGGCGGAGACCGTGACATCGTTGGTGGGCGTCCACTTCACCGCCAACAGCCCGCCCCAGCGGTCGTCGGTCGTGAAGTCGCGTCCCGCCACGCCGGCATTCTGCCACATCCCGTCCATGCGGACGGCAAGAGTGGGATTGATCACCTGATTGACGTCGAAAGTGATGCGCCGGGTGCCGTCGCCGGCGAAGGTGCTGTCGGCGTTGTAGAAGTTGGTGTTCGTTGCCTGCTTGGTGACGATGTTGAGCGCGCCGCCGGTGGTGCCGCGGCCGTCGATGGTTGACGACGGGCCCTTCAGGATTTCGATCTGCTCGGTGAAGAAATTCTCGCGAATATTGACAGCCGGATCGCGGATGCCATCGATAAACACGTCGTTGCGCGCGTCGAAGCCGCGGATGAAGAAGCGGTCGCCGAAGGCGTTGCCGCCTTCTCCGGTGCCGATCGTCACGCCGGCCGTGGTCCGCGCCACGTCCTTGAGGCTGGTGGCGTCCTTGTCCTGCAGGATCTCCTTGGTCAGGACCGTAACGCTCTTGGGCATATTGACGATTGGCTCGCTGAATTTAGGCGACGCCAAACGGTCGCCTTTGTAGGGCGCAGCGGGATCCGCATAGGGATTCTGATCGGGCGCCGCCGACGCTGCGCTTGCCGCTGGCGTGGCCGGCTTGGCGGCAGCGGCCCGTTGCTTGGTGCGCGCCGCACGCCGCAACGCATTGCGGACGCGCAACTGCTCGGCCGTTGGCTTGACCAGTGCCGGCTTTTTGCGCGCCACCGGAGCCTCGACCGTGACCGGCGGCAGCGGCTGTTGCTGCGCTTCCGCACCCGAAATCGACGCCACCGCGATCAGGCAGCCCACCGTGACCTTGCGCGTCGCATTGCTGTCCAGCGCATCGTTTACCAGTTCCGCGGCGATGAATGGACGCAGCGAATGCGGCGCTTTTGACGAACCAATCTTTGATGAACCCAGCCTTGATGAACCCAGCTTTGATAAATCCATGACCGACCGACCCCCGTTCGGTAGTTCCCAAGAAGTCGCCGCCGTTAACTCGCGAGCCGCCGCCCGTTGAGAAATCGTCAGCGAATAAAATTGTTATCGAGGGGTTCTTTTCACGTCAAACAAATGCCCAACAAACCCCACGATCTACAGGATTTAATAATTCCAATGAACAACAAGAAACACATTCGAATTCTTCCAATTCAACTCATCTTCGCCAATTGAAACCGATTCCA
The DNA here is from genome assembly GCA_030044555.1 of Xanthobacteraceae bacterium. Classification (GTDB taxonomy): domain Bacteria; phylum Pseudomonadota; class Alphaproteobacteria; order Rhizobiales; family Xanthobacteraceae; genus BOG-931. The sequence continues at coordinate 8,699 of JASHVN010000294.1, forward strand.
AATTGCAGCGCGACGCGTTGCGCCGCCGAGACAATCTCTGACGTCACAGAGACGCAACGAACCGCGCGCGACTTGCGACTTGGTTTAGTTTGAGCGATCAGCGCGAACAGCGCGTTCAAAAGCAAAAAAACAAACATAGCGGACCATCGCGACGCGCATGGCTGGAAAACAATTGACCACGCGGCAGCAGGCAAGAATCGTTAAGCGTCTCACAGCAATTCGTCGGGATCAGCGCTCGGCGGCTTCATCAGCGAGAACAGCTCATCCACGGTCTGCACTGCGATCTGCCGCACCAGATCGGTGTTCAGCGAGCCGCCTATCCGGACTTGCCTGACGACCGCATGAATTTCATCGCGAAATTCAGTCAGGAATTTCAACGGATCCCTCGATTCGTTCGCAACTCTTGCAATCAATCCGGCAACAAGAATCTGGCAGGCGATCATCCGGCCGTTGATTTCTTCCATGGGCAGGCTCCTTGTTCGCGCGCATAGAACGTCGCCGCACATGCCCATCTCGTTGCATCCGAATCAATCCTCTTAGTTCCACGGCGGTCTTGTCGGCGGCGTTTTCTTATTTTGAACTGATCAAGTTCAAAACAGAAACCGGTTTGTTTGCATGCGCGCATGCCGCACCATACATAACAACGACAGAAATCCATCACATCGATGAGCGCACCGCGAATGACCCAGTTATCTCATGCTCTTGAAAAGATCGCCGGCATCCTGACGCCAGCTACGAGCGCCGAAGTCGGCGACTACACATGGCACAACGTCAAGCAGAGGCTCCGCGCGGCTGGGGTGCGGCCGACGCGGCAACGGATGGTGCTGGCGTGGCTGCTATTTCGCAAAGGCGATCGGCACCTGACCGCGGAAATGCTTTACGAAGAAGCCGCAAGGGCCAAGGTGCCGGTGTCCCTCGCCACGGTGTACAACACATTGCACCAGTTCAGCGCTGCCGGTCTTTTGCGTGAAATCGTCATCGATGGTCAGAAGAAGTATTTCGATACCAACGCTGCGGACCATCATCATTTTTTGCTGGAGGACCGGAACGATCTGCTCGACGTGCCGGTGAGCGATTCTCCCGTTGCCAGGATGCCGACGCC
>JASHVN010000295.1 GCA_030044555.1 Xanthobacteraceae bacterium
CCGGCATGCTCGATGCCGCCGCGAATCCAGTGAATGTCGGAGCGCTTGACGCCGTAATCGTCTTCCAGGAAGGCGCGCGCCCACACATTGGCGGTGAGCTGATATTCGGGCACGCCGACCTTGCGGCCCTTGAGGTCTTCCGGCTTCTTGATGCGGTCGGTGCGCACATAGACCGAGGTGTGGCGGAAGGCGCGCGATACGAAGGCCGGCACGGCGATGTAGGGCGAATTACCCTGCGCGGTCTTCACCGTATAGCTCGACAGCGACACCTCGCAGATATCGAACTCGGCGGCGCGGAAGGCGCGGAAGAAAATCTCCTCCGGCACGAGCGTCATGAAGACCGGATCGACGCCGTCGATCTGCACGGCGCCGTCGATCAGCGCGCGGGTGCGGTCGTAATCGCCGACGGCGACGGAGAGTTGCAGCTTGGGCATTCCTTGTCCTTTCGCGGTCTTCGTCATTGCGAGGAGCAAGAACGACGAAGCAATCCAGATTTCATCGCCGCTGGATCGCTTCGCTCGCAATGACGCGGGAATTAAACGGCGTCTTTGGGGTGCTCACATAGCCGCGCAAAGGCGGGCGTGCCAAGATGGCCGGCACGCGTTTGGCGCGCAACAGGAGCGCAACGGGAGAAGGACATGCGCCTGCCGATCTATCAAGTCGATGCGTTCGCGGACAAGCTGTTCGGCGGAAATCCGGCCGCGATCTGTCCGCTGACGGAATGGCTGCCCGACGCCACCATGCAGGCGATCGCGGCGGAGAACAATTTGGCCGAGACCGCCTTCTTCGTCCGGGAGGATAGCGATGGCGGGGCCGATTACCTGCTGCGCTGGTTCACCCCGACCGTCGAGGTCGATCTGTGCGGACATGCGACGCTCGCCTCCGGACATATCGTCTTCAGTATTCTCGATCCGGCGCGCGAGCGCGTCGGCTTCCGCACGCTGAAAGCCGGGACGCTGAGCGTGGAGAAGCGCGGCGATCTGCTGGTGATGGATTTTCCGTCGCGGCCGGCCGAACCGGTCGCGCCGCCGCCGGGCCTGCTCGCGGCTCTGGGCGGCGCGCCGCGCGAGGTGCTCAAAGCACGCGATCACATGGTGGTCTATGACAGCGCGGCGGAGATTTTGGCGCTCAAGCCGGATTTCGCTGCGCTCGGCAAGATCACCGATTGCTGGTCCGCCATGGCGACTGCGCCGGGCGAGAACGGCGTCGATTTCGTCTCGCGCTTCTTCGCGCCGCGCCAAGGCATCGACGAAGATCCGGCGACCGGCTCCTCGCACTGCACGCTGGTGCCGTATTGGGCGAAGCGCCTCGGCAAAACCGAATTGCAAGCGCGACAGCTCTCGCGCCGGGTGGGCGCGCTCACCTGCGCGCTCCACGGCGACCGCGTGCGTATCGGCGGCCGCGCCGTGCTTTATCTGGAGGGGGAGATAATTGTTTAGGTGGACGAAAGCCGTTCAACGTTCGCGCCTCATCCTGAGGTGCCCGCGCCATTAGACTAGCGCGTTCACGCGCGTCTTCGACGCGCTACGGCTGGCCTCGAAGGATGCACACTGAGGCGCTGTGGCCTCGCCCTTCGAGGCTCGCGCTCTTGGCGCGAGCGCCTCAGGGTGAGGAATTACCAAATGGCTCCGCGGGCGCGATGTCGGTGAGCTTGAACTGCACGCGCTCTTCGCCGTTCCAGCGATCGAGCGCGAACGAGCCGGCGGCGTGAATGGACTTGCCGCGATTTTGCAGCAACGCCGCGCCGAGCTTTTGTCCGGCGGCGCGGAAGGCGATGGCGTTGACGGCGGAGCCGTCGTTGGACTTGAGCCGCGCGCGCACATGTGCCTGGCCGACCTCCTCGGCGAAGCTCACCGTATGGGCGGGCAGCGCAATGATGGGTTCGGGATTGCCGGAGCCAAAAGGTCCGGCGCGGTCGATCATCGCAATGAGATCGGCATTGGCGGCGGCGGCGCTCACCGCGCCGTCGATCAACAGCCCGCTCTTGCGCCGCGCCGCTTCGACGTCGGCCGCGAGCATGGATTCGAAATACGCGCGCAGCCCGGCGAGCGCGGTTTTGCGCAGGGTGACGCCGGCGGCCATCGCATGTCCGCCGCCTTTGAGCAGCAGGCCTTCGGCCACGGCGCGGCGCACGACGCGGCCGATATCGACGCCGGCAATGGAGCGGCCCGATCCGGTGCCGATGCCGCCGGGTTCGAGCGCAATGGCAAACGCCGGCCGGCCGTATTTCTCCTTCAGCCGCGCGGCGACGAGACCGACAACGCCGGGATGCCAGCCTTCGGCGGCCGTGACGACAACCGCGCCTTTTTCCTCGAGACCAAGCGCTGCCATCGCCTCGGCTTCGGCCTGCGCCAGCGTGTCGAGCTCGATCGTCTGGCGCTCGCGATTGAGCCGGTCGAGCTCGGCGGCGATCTTCGCCGCCTCGGTCGGGTCTTCCTCGATGAGAAGCCGCACGCCGAGATCGGCGCGGCCGATGCGGCCGCCGGCATTGATGCGCGGGCCGAGCAGAAAGCCGAGGTGCCACGCTTCGGGCGGACCGGAAAGCCGCGCCACGTCCATCAGGCT
>JASHVN010000296.1 GCA_030044555.1 Xanthobacteraceae bacterium
CACGCCCGAGGACATGCTTTTCGGAAGATCGCTCCACACTTTTCCGGATCATGCCCTAGCCGGCAAGGATCGCGCGCACGCCGTCGACCACGTATTGCACCGCCAGCGCCGCCAGCAGCACGCCGAGCAGCCGCGACAGCACGATATTTCCGGTCACGCCGATAAGCCGGCCGATTCGCGTGGCGAACAGGAACGCGACAAAGCAGGCCGCCGCCACGGCGATCACCACCGCGAGCAACAAGGCGAGCTGCACCGGATTGGCATCGGCGCGTCCCGCGAGCAGCACGGTCGCCGTAATGGCGCCCGGACCGGCCATGAGCGGGATCCCCAGCGGGAAGGCAGCGATATTGCGCGCGCGCTCGTCCACCGCCTGTTCGGCGGCTTCGCCTTCGCGGCGGATGCGCACGCCGAGCACCATCTCGGCGGCGATGGAGAACAGGAGCAGGCCGCCGGCGATGCGGAAGGCGGAAAGCGAGATCGAAAGCGCGGCCAGAAGCCAATCGCCGATCAGCGCGGCACCGATGAGAATGATTCCGGCAATTAAAGCCACGCGCAGCGCCACTTCGCGGCGAAGCTTCTCGGAAAGACCCTCGGTGACGGCGAGGAAAGTCGGAGCCAACCCGATCGGATCGACCACGACGAACAGCGTCACCAGCGCCGAAATGAGGAAATCGACCGGCATGGATTCGCCCGATGCAGTCCCTTGCAGTTGCGCTTTTCGTGCTTTCGCGGCTCTCGATTCGCGGCCTGCAGCGCCTTTGTCGCATGCCGCTGCCGGTACGCGCGCGGCAGCACTATAGCTTGATCATAAGCCACTGAAACACCATATAAAAATCGCGCGACGGGGAACCGCCTCGAAGGTGGCGTGCGCGGGCTGAATCGGCTAAGCAAGACGGTCCTTATTTCGCGAGTTTCCTTTGGCAGACAACGATGACCAACGGCCGGATGGATCCGGCCCCTCAGACATTCGCCCGGTCTCCATCACCGAGGAGATGAAGAAGAGCTATCTCGATTACGCCATGAGCGTCATCGTGGCGCGCGCGTTGCCCGATGCGCGCGACGGGCTCAAGCCCGTGCATCGCCGCATTCTCTACTCGATGCACGAGAACGGGCACACGCCTGACAGGAAATACGTCAAATGCGCGCACGTCGTCGGCGACGTGATGGGCAAATACCATCCGCACGGCAACGAGGCGATCTATGACGCGCTGGCGCGCATGGCGCAGGATTTTTCCATGCGCCTGCCGCTAATCGACGGCCAGGGCAATTTCGGCTCAGTGGACGGCGATGCGCCGGCGGCAATGCGTTACACCGAATGCCGGCTGGCGGCGCCGGCGATGGAGCTGCTGCACGACCTCGACAAAGACACCGTCGATTTTGCGCCCAATTACGACAATTCCGAACGCGAGCCGGTGGTGCTGCCGGCGGGCTATCCGAATCTCCTCGTCAACGGCGCCGGCGGCATTGCGGTCGGCATGGCCACCAATATCCCGCCGCATAATCTCGGCGAGGTGATCGACGCCTGCGTGGCGCTGATCGACAATCCGGCATTGTCGATCGACGACCTGATCGGCATCGTGCCAGGGCCGGATTTTCCGACCGGCGGCATTATCCTCGGCCGCGCCGGCATCCGCGCCGCCTACCATCTCGGCCGCGGTTCGATTGTGATGCGCGGCAAGATGCAGTTCGAAACATTGCGCGGCGAGCGCGAGGCGATCGTCTTCAACGAGATTCCCTATCAGGTGAACAAGGCGCACCTCGTCGAACGCATCGGCGAGTTGGTGCGCGACAAGAAGATCGAGGGCATCGCCGCTTTGCGCGACGAATCGGACCGCGACGGCTACCGCGTGGTCGTCGAATTACGCCGCGACGCCGTGCCCGACGTGGTGCTCAACCAGATTTACCGCTTTACCGCGCTGCAATCCTCGTTCGGCGCCAACATGGTGGCGCTCGAAGGCGGCCGCCCGCAGGTGATGAATTTGAAGGACCTGCTGATGTCCTTCATCACCTTCCGCGAGGAGGTGATTTACCGGCGCACCAGGCACCTGCTCGGCAAGGCGCGCGACCGCGCCCATATCCTGGTCGGTTTGGCGATCGCTGTCGCCAACATCGACGAGGTGATCCGGCTCATCCGCGCCGCCAGGGACGCCAACGAGGCGCGCGACGAATTAATGAAGCGCGAATGGCCGGCGCGCGACATGGCCGCCATGGTCACGCTGATCGACGATCCGCGCCACGTCATCTCGCCGGAGGGCACCACGCGGCTCTCCGCCGAGCAGGCGAAGGCCATTCTCGATCTGCGCCTGCAGCGGCTCACCGCGCTCGGCCGCGACGAGATCAAGGACGAACTCGATAAGCTCGCCAAGGAGATCGCCGATTATCTGGATATCCTGCGCTCACGCGCCCGTATCCAGACCATCGTCAAGGACGAGCTTGCCGCCATCAAGGACAAATTTTCCACCCCGCGCAGAACCCTGATCATCGATCAGGAAGGCGAGATGGAAGACGAGGATTTGATTCAGCGCGAGGACATGGTGGTCACCGTCTCTCACGCCGGTTACGTCAAGCGCGTGCCGCTGTCGACCTACCGGGCACAGCGCCGCGGCGGCAAGGGCCGCGCCGGCATGCAGACCCGCGAGGAGGATTTCGTCACCCGGCTGTTCGTCGCCTCGACGCATACGCCGGTTCTGTTTTTCTCTTCGCGCGGCAAAGCCTACAAGGAGAAAGTCTGGAGGCTGCCGCAGGCGGCGCCACAGGCGCGCGGCAAGGCCTTGATCAATATTCTGCCGCTGGAGCAGGGCGAAAACATTACCACGATCATGCCGCTGCCCGAAGACGAGTCGACGTGGAACAGGCTCGACGTCATGTTCGCCACCACGCGTGGCACGGTCCGGCGCAACAAGCTCTCGGATTTTTCCGACGTGCGCCGCTCCGGCATCATCGCCATGAAGCTCGACGAGGGCGATTCCATCGTCGATGTGCAGATCTGCACCGAGAATGATGACGTGCTGCTCACTTCGGCGGCCGGCCAGTGCATCCGCTTCGCGGTCAACGACGTGCGCGTGTTTTCCGGCCGCACCTCGATGGGGGTGCGCGGCATCAATCTCGTCGACGGCGACAAACTGATTTCGCTGTCGATCCTGCGCCATGTCGAGGCCACGGCCGAGGAACGCGCCGCCTATCTCAAACGCGCGAGCGCAGTGCGCCGCGGGCAGAACGGGGATAGCGAGGAGAGCCTCGCCAATGGCGGCGACGGCGAGGAAGCCGAGGGCGCCATCGAACTTGGCGAGACCCGCTATGTCGACATGTCCGCGAACGAGCAGTTCGTATTGACGATTTCGGAAAAAGGCTACGGCAAGCGCACCTCGTCGTACGAGTACCGCACCACCGGCCGCGGCGGCAAAGGCATCGTCGCCATGGCGGTCATCGAGAAGAACGGCCGGCTGGTCGCCTCCTTCCCGGTGGAGGAAACCGATCAGATCATGCTGGTCACCGATGGCGGCCAGCTCATCCGCTGTCCGGTTGACGGCATCCGCATCGCTGGCCGCGCCACCCAGGGCGTCATCGTGTTCTCGACCGCC
>JASHVN010000297.1 GCA_030044555.1 Xanthobacteraceae bacterium
GGGGAGAGGACAATTCTATCGCATTTCGAACGACACCACGTCACCCTCGCGAGTGAACGCGAGTATTTTCGTCATTGCGAGGAGCGATAGCGACGAAGCAATCCAGAGCGACCTCGCGGCCCTCTGCAAGCGACCCTGGATTGCTTCGCTGCGCTCGCAATGACGCAATCTCGCGGCGCGCTTTTTTGTTCGCGTCCGAGGTTTGTCCAACCCATTTCCACGAACCTCCCTCAAAGGCAGGGAGACGGAGCGCCGAGAGGCGCATCCGTCCAATGGCCGCACCACACATCCGGGCGTCGCCGCCCGAACAATTGTCAAGTATTGTCTCTTCTAAGGCGACTTGCGCTTGATTTCGTGAGGATTTTCGCTCCGGTCTTGAACCATGGTGCGTACCACGCCTGGTGACCTCCGGCCGAGATTCGCAAATCATGCCATGACCGGAATCGTCATGGCCGGGCTTGTTGTCCCGGCATGAAGGTCAGAATCATCGCGAATCTGCGAGCGTCGGCAGAGCGCCGTCTGCCGAATGCAGCGCGTGCTGCGCTACTCCTCGCCCTTCCCGCGCGCCAGCGACGAGCGGATGTTGTCCATCTCGCGCGCCGCCTGATCAGTGCGTGCGACGACGAGTTCGCGCAGGCGCCGCGCCGCGTCGGGATAGGAGTCGAGCACCTTGAGAAACGTCGCGCGCGAGATGCGCAGCGCCTTGCAGGTTTCGCGCGCGGTGGCGGTGGCCGGGCGCCTGGTCTCCGCCAAGAGCGCCGTCTCGCCGAGCAGCGTGCCCGGCCCCACCAGAATTTCTTCGCCGCGTTCCGGCTGCAGGCTGATCGTGCCCTCCTGGATAACAAAGGCGCCGTCGGCGCTCTCGCCCGCGGTGAACAGCACATCGCCGCGCTTCATCGCATAGGTATCGGCGGCGATGGCGAGGCTGCGTAGCGCGCCGTCGCCGAGCCGCGCCAGCACCGGCACGGTCGATAAAAAGGCGATCTCGTCCTCGATGCTCATGGCGGCGGCTTTACGGCAGCACCTTTATGGCAGCGTTCTAGGCGACCGCCACTCCGGTACCAGGACTCATAAGCCAAAAACTCATCGGCCTCAGTGGCTTCTCGCCGTCGATCGCAATGGCTAGCGTTTTCTCCGAACAAATCGGGGCGTCAAGGGCGCCTGCGGCGCCGCGAAGCGGTTTCACCCTTGACGCCCCGATTTGTTCGGAGTTTTTGCGGCCATTGCGATCGACGGCTCTCTCTGATCGTTTCTGCGGTGGTCGTGTATTTCGACAGTCGCGACTCGCCTTGTGAGTTTACGGATTTCGCAGCCGCCACCCTAGATTTTTCCTTTGAGCCTGACCTTATCCGAAAACCGGTTTCCACCCTCGGATCAAGTCCGAGGGCAAGCTTTTCGGGATCATGCTCTAAGGCACGAGCTTGTAGCCGCCCGCTTCGGTGACCAGGATGGCGGGCGCGGCGGCGTCCTTCTCGATCTTCTGGCGCAGGCGGTAGATGTGCGTCTCCAGCGTGTGCGTGGTGACCCCCGAATTATAGCCCCACACCTCCTGCAGCAGCGTCTCGCGCGACACCGGCCGCTGGCCGGCGCGGAACAGATAACGCAGAATCGCGGTCTCCTTCTCGGTGAGGCGCACCTTGTTGCCCTTGGGATTGAGCAGGAGCTTGGAGCTCGGCCGGAACGTATAGGGACCGATGGCGAAGACCGCATCCTCGCTGGCCTCGTGCTGGCGCAGCTGGGCACGGATGCGGGCGAGTAGCACGGCGAAGCGGAACGGCTTGGTGACGTAATCGTTGGCGCCGGATTCGAGGCCGAGGATCGTATCGGAATCGGTGTCGTGGGCGGTTAGCATGATGACCGGCGCCTTGAAGCCGTTCTTGCGCAGGATGCGCACGGCTTCGCGGCCGTCGATGTCGGGCAGGCCGACATCCATGATGACAAGGTCGACCTGGCCGGCCTTGGCGATCTGCACCGCCGCGGTGCCGTTTTCGGCCGCGACGGCTTCGAATTCCTCGTGCAGCGACAATTGCTCGGTCAGCGCGTCGCGCAGCTCGGAATCGTCCTCGACGATGAGAATCTTACGCGTGTTCGGCATCCATAGGGCCCCACAACCGCCCCGCGCGCCGCGTTCGGTGCCAAAGCCTGGCCCCGAGGTTCGGGAAGGCTGCGATTTTGCTGCGTCGCGTGGCGCGAAGTAGAACATGCGCGGGCAAAAGAGCAAGCGGCACGTCATAAAAGGCTTAGCAAGGCCCTGGATGGCGACCGGCAAAGCGCTCGGCAAGACGTGTGGCAAGTCAATTGGCAAAAGCAACGACGAATCAGGCCCGAACAGGAAAGAAGCGAATCTCGCTTCGCAATATTCGCGTCCGGACGTGTCCCGGCCGGCCCAGCCAGGGCCTGCTGTTCGCCGGAGCGTTAACCCTGCGGGTGGCGCTCGGCCGTGGCGGCATCCGCGCCGACAAACGCGAGGGCGACGGTGGCACGCCGCGCGGCCGTTTCCGCCCGGCACGGCTGTGGTGGCGGGCCGACCGTCTGCCGCGCCCGCGGGCCCTCCTGCCGGTGCGCCGCATCGGCCCGCTGGACGCCTGGTGTGAGGACCCGGCCGACCGGCGCTACAATCGCGCCTTCCGCCGCTCGGCCAATGAACCAGGGGACCGGCTCATACGGGCCGATCATCTCTACGATCTGATCATCGAAATCGATCACAACGTACGCCCGCGCGTCGCCGGACGCGGCAGCGCGGTGTTCATCCATGTGGCCCGCGACGGGTTTGCCCCCACTGCTGGTTGCATCGCGTTGCGCCGCCGTGATTTACAAAATCTTGCCGCGCGGCTTACGCACAAGAGCCGAATTGAAATTCGGTTTTAAGAGCAATGTCCGAATCAACTTGGCACGGCGTCGTCATTGCGAGGAGCCCGAAGGGCGACGAAGCAATCCAATCCAGAGTCCCGGTTCTCGGCTCTGGATTGCTTCGCTTCGCTCGCAATGACGATTCAATCTGATCGGATCTAAGCCCTCACCGCACGCGCGCCGAAGATCGCGGTACCGACGCGCACATGGGTGGCGCCGAAGGCGATAGCGGTTTCGAAATCCGCGCTCATGCCCATGGAGAGCAATTTGAGCCCGTTGCGGCGGGCGATCTGCGCGGTGAGCGCGAAGTGCGGCGCCGGCGCTTCGTCAACCGGCGGAATGCACATCAGCCCGGACAAGGCGAGCCCGTAGCGGTCGCGGCAGGCGGCCAAAAACCCGTCGGCCTCTTGCGGCGGCACGCCCGACTTCTGCGCCTCGGCGCCGGTATTGATCTCGACGAACAGCGTGGGACGGCGTGACTGCCGGGCGATCTCCTTGGCAAGAGCCTCGGCGAGGCTCACGCGATCGAGCGAATGGATGGCGTCGAACAAGCCCACGGCGTCCCGCGCCTTGTTCGATTGCAGCGAACCCACCAGGTGCAGTTCGATGGCGCCATGTTGGGCGACGACTTGGCGGTCGAGCTGCCGGGCGATGAGCGGCGGCCACTTGGCCTTGGCCTCCTGCACGCGATTTTCGCCGAACACGCGCTGGCCGGCGGCGATGACCGGCGCGATCGCGTCGGCGCCATACGTCTTGGCGATCGCCACCAGGGTGACGCTCGCCGGATCGCGGGTCGCCTCGCGGCAGGCCTGCGCGATCCTTTCGCGCACTTCGACAAGTCCAGCGGGGCTACTCATGGTTTCCAGTTGGTCAACTCGGGCAAGCAATAGGACGGAAAAGTAAGGGGCCGGCAACGATGAGTTGCAGAAACCAACTTTAGTCGATCGGACCAAGGTCATCTTTACCCTTGTGGCCTAGCCTGGGGAACCGGGCAGAGGGCGTCAATGCCGAACCGCAACAGTCAATCGCGCACGCCGCCGAAGCGGAAAAAGCCGATCCTGAGCATTCGGGCGCGGCTGATCGTGCTGGCGCTGTTGGCGATCGCGCCCTTGATGTTCGAGCGTTTCCAGGGCCTCGAAACGGCGCGCGCCAACCGCACCGAACGTGCCTATGCGGAAGTGAGCGATCTGGCGCGGCGCGGAGCCGAGGCGCAGGAAGAGGTGATCTCTTCGGTGCGCGCGCTCCTGCAGGTCGCCGCCCACGTCTACACGCGGATACCGTTCGAACAGAACGACTGCAGCAAATATCTGAAAGGATTGTCGAACAACTTTCCCTGGATCGAAACCATTTCGATCGCCGAAACGGACGGTCAGATTCGCTGCTCGACGCAAAAGCGGGCGGTCGGCCTGAACATCGCGGACCGCGCGCATTTTCAGCAGGCGTTGCACAAACGCGATTTCGCGATCAGCGACTACTTCATTAACGCGACCCGCCAAATACCGAGCGTGTTCGCTGCGTTCCCGGTCGTCGACGACAACAATTCGGTCACCGCTGTCATTCTGGCATCGATCAATCTGGATTGGATGAACAAGCTCGCCGCCAGCGCCGCGCAGAAGCCCGGCAGCTCGGTGCTGTTGATCGACGGCACCGGCACGCTGGCCGCCGCCTCGGCCAGCGAACAGAACCTCATCGGCAAGTCCTTCGCCAACCTTCCCCTCGTGCACGACATGCTCGCGCACGATCAAGGAACCATGACCGGCGCGGGCCTCGACGGCGTGCGCCGCATCTTCGCCTATGTACGCGTGCCGTACACGCAGGCGCGGCTCGCCGTCGGCCTCGACGAGGACGCGGTGCACAACGGCATCGATCGCGCCATCAGCGTCGCCTATCTGCAGCTCGCCGGGATCGGAATTTTCGTTTTCATCGTCACCTGGTTCGGCGGCGAGCAGCTGGTCGTGCGGCCGATCCGCTCGCTGGTGCGCACGGTCATGCGCTTCGGCCGCGGCGATCTCGAGGCGCGCGCCAGCCCTGAATCGTGGGTGGCGGAATTCGAGCCGCTCGCTGCCGCCTTCGACGACATGGCAAATAAGCTCGCCACGCGCGAGGAAGAACTGCGCATCGCCAATCAGCACCTCGACGAACTGGCGAGCCTCGACGGGCTGACCGGCCTTGCCAATCGCCGCGGCTTCGATCGCGAGCTGGAACGTGCCTGGCAGAACGCCGGCGACCGCCGCGAGCCGGTGGCGCTGATGATGATCGATATCGATCACTTCAAGCTCTACAACGACCGCTACGGCCACGTCGCCGGCGATACCTGTCTGCGCGCCGTCGGCGAAACCTTGTCGCTGGTCACGCTGGAACAGGCGGTGCTGGTGGCCCGCTACGGCGGCGAGGAATTCGCGCTGCTGCTGCCGGGCCTCGATGTCGCGCGCGCCGCATCGCTCGCCGAGGAGGCGCGCAAGTCGATCGAAGACCTGATGATCACGCATGCCGAGGCGCCGCGCGGGCTGGTCACCATCAGTATCGGCGTCGACTCGCTGGTGCCGACCACCGGAGAGGCGGCGGCCGACCTGGTCGAAGCCGCCGACAATGCCCTCTATGCGGCCAAACGCAACGGCCGCAATGCCGTCGTGGCGCGTTCGCCGCTGCTGTTCAGAATGGCGTCGTAGGCCGTTACGCTGTCATTGCGAGCGAAGCGAAGCAATCCAGGGGCCAAAAACTCAGATCTTCTCGATTGCTTCGTCGCGGAGCCTGTCATCGGGCCGGCCACCTCGGGCCGGACCCGTTGGCTCCTCGCAATGACGACCTAACAGACAAGCCTCACGATTTTTTGCTCCGCTTGCGCTTTTTGCCGGGATTTTTGCTCGACCTTTTGCCCGGCTTTTCGCTTGGTTTGGACTTTTTCGGCGGCGGCGCCCAGATCATGCCTTCGAGCTTCATCCCATCCGGATCGGTGAAATACACGGCGTAATAATTGCTGTCGTAATATTCCCCGGGCGGATCGACGATGGTCATTTCGTTCTGTTCGAGAAAGGCGCCGAGCGCGTCGACGTCCTTGCGGCTCGACAGTTCGAACGCGTAATGGTGAAAGCCGATGTCGCCCTTGCGGTATTTGTGCGTCCTGCCTTCCGCGTCGGCGGCGGCGATCCAGAACAGGGTCTTGCCGTTGCTCCAGCCGGCCATGTCGAAATATTCGTATTTCAGCTTGAAGCCGAGAAAGCCCAGCAGCTTTTTGTAAAACTCCTTCGAGCGTTCGAAATCGCCGACGCTGAGAACCAGATGATCGATGCCGACAACGCGGGCCATGAGACTCTCCGTAGACTAGGGTCAAAACCCATGAAGCACGCCGCCACTGTTGATCCACGGCCACCGCGGAAACGATCAGAGAGAGCCGTCGATCGCAATGGCTGCAAGGGTTTCCGAGGCAATGATGATGTCAAGGGCTTGCGCCGCTACGCGGCGCGCGAAGCGCGCCCTTGACATCATCATTGCCTCGGAAGGAGGCTGGCCATTGCGATCGACGGCGGGAAGCACCGGGGCTTATGAGTTTTGACCCGAGACTCTCCGTTTCGCGCCGCGCATACGCCTAACGCCGCCGCGCGCTTGCCTTGCGCCCCTCTCCCGACCAAGATAGTGCAAGCCACCGGCACAAAAATCGATCCCCAAAGACTGCCGCAAAAGACCAACCCAAGACCCAAAGGATCGTTGCAAGGATAACCGCATGCCGCGCACTCTGTTCGACAAGATCTGGGACTTCCATCTGGTCGGACAGCGCGCCGACGGCCGCGATCTCCTCTATATCGACCGCCACGTGCTGCATGAACTGCACGCCCATCACGGCTTTGCGCATCTGGAGCAGGAGCGGCGGCCGGTGCACCGGCCCGATCTCACCTTCGCGGTGCAGGATCACACCGTCACCACACAGCCCGGACGCAACGACGACAGCAACCCGTCGGGCACCGCATTCATCAAGGCGATGCGCGAGGGGACCCGCAGGAACGGCATCCGGCTGTTCGATATCGACGATCCCGAGCAGGGCATTTCCCACGTGGTGGCGCCGGAAGTCGGCATTGTGCTGCCGGGCGCCACGCACGCGGTTCCCGACAGCCACGCCAGCACCGTCGGCGGCGTCGGCGCGCTCGCCTTCGGCTGCGGCACCACCGAGATGACGCACATCCTTGCCACGCAGGTGATGGCGCTGAAGCGGCCGAAGCGCATGCGCGTGCGGCTCGACGGCCGGCTGGCGCCGCACGTGTCCGCCAAGGACATCGCGTTGCGGCTGATCGCCGAACTCGGCGTCAGCGGCGGGCGCGGCTATGCGGTCGAATATGCGGGCACGGCCATCGCCGCCATGCCGATCGAGCAACGCATGACCTTGTGCAATCTCAACATCGAGATGGGCGGCCGCTCGGGCTTCGTGGCGCCCGACGACAAAACCTTCGCGTGGCTCCAGGGGCGGCCCTACGTGCCAAAGGGGGCGATGTGGGAGCGCGCACTCGCTTATTGGCGGACGCTCGCGACCGATGACGACGCCGCCTTCGACCGCGAGGTCACGCTCGATTGCTCCACGCTCGAGCCGCAAATCAGCTGGGGCACCGATCCGAGCCAGGTCGTCGGCATTTCCGGGCGTGTGCCGGAGCCGGCGGCGCTCGATCCGGCGCGGCGGCCCGCCGCCGAAAGCGCCTTCGCCTATATGGGCCTGCGGCCGGGCACGGCGCTCGCCGGACTTCCGATCAACCGCGTGTTCATCGGCTCCTGCACCAACAGCCGGCTGCCCGACCTTGAAGTCGCGGCTGCCGTGGTGCGCGGCCGCCGCGTTGCCGAGGGCGTCACCGCCATGGTGGTGCCCGGCTCATCGACCGTGAAGCGCGAAGCGGAAGCCGCCGGGCTCGACCGCGTGT
>JASHVN010000298.1 GCA_030044555.1 Xanthobacteraceae bacterium
CGGCCAACGGGGTGGCGCAGCCGTCTGCGCCTCACGGCGCTTCAACCGCTTGAGCCATACGTACTCTGCTTGCGGCGTATTCCCTTAAGCCTCATAAGGACCCCGGTTTCACGGCCTAACGGCTGCACCCGGCCTCACGGAGAAGAGAATGCGGCTGACGCTTCATACCGATTACGCCTTGCGCGTCCTCATTCAAGTCGCGATAGCGGGCGGCAAGCTGATAACGATCAACGATATTGCGGAAAGGTTCGACATCTCCAAGCAGCACTTGATGAAGGTCGTGAACGCTCTCAGCCAAAACGGCTATCTCGAAACCGTGCGCGGTCGCGGAGGAGGCATTCGCCTGCGTCGTCCGCCGCTCGATATCAACGTTGGCCAAGTAGTGCGCGAAACCGAGGAGAAGCTTGACGTTATCGGCTGCCTAGAGCGGCGCGGCTATTGCCGAATCGAGCGTGTCTGCATATTGCGCGGAGCGCTGCACGATGCGACCCAAGCATTTCTCGCCGTTTTGGACGAATATACGCTGGCCGATCTAATCAAGCCGCAGAGGGCATTGTCGTCGTTGTTACTGTTCGATCAGCACGCGACCACGGCCTAGTGTCAAAGGTTTCCAATTGGGGACACCAGACGGCACCTCCAACAATCAGACAGGACCCCAAAAATATTTTTGCGGTGCACTCGGTCCCTTTTGGCACTTCACGCCTTTCGAACTCTCGTGGGGCCCGTTCTTAAGCCAAATACCGACAAAGCGCAGATAATACTGGAACGCCGGTAATGACCGAAGGGCGACGAAACGCTACCTCGCGGGACAATAGCGACTTAAATTTCGGGCATTTGCCGAGCCTTGGAGCGCCGGCAATGGGGGAAAGGCGCATCATGTGGCTTCTGCGGGTGAAGGGCATCCCTATCGGAGCTTCAATGTCTGGCCGGAGACGATTGAGAAAGGCTGCGCCTCGCCGATCTGAATGACATCTAGGCACCGGGCGTGGTCTGCACCGGAAGATGGAGGCCTTGCAGTTACGGCATGGCGCGCCTTTCGCCGGACGAGGTGTACTACTCTTGTATAAGGACGAATGTCGACTAACCGTGCTGTTCGTGGCCATCAGCACAATCGCGAGAGAATATTCTCTCGATTTGAAATAATTCCAAGGAGCGCTTGCCGCTGCAAAAATGTCGGATCTTAGTTGCCGCGTGTTTTGAACAGGGTACTATGACTGCGCAAAAACATGCTCTCTTCAGCGCATAATGCACAAGATGAATAGCCATGACCCAAACAGATTCCGCAGTGCGAGACGTTGAATATGATCCTGGACTGGCCGGTGCCGCTGCTGCCGGCCGTACGTGGCATGACGTCAAACAAAAACTGCGTAGCGCGGGTTTGCGGCCGACTCGCCAACGCCTCTTGCTTGGATGGATACTGTTCGGAAAGGGCGACCGCCACGTCACGGCGGAAATGCTCTACGAAGAAGCGACACGCGAGAAGTTGAGAGTCTCGCTCGCCACGGTCTACAACACGCTGCACCAGTTCACCAGCGCGGGCCTGCTGCGCCGCGTCGCGGTGGATGCATCCAGGGCCTATTTCGACACCAATACTTCAGCCCATCATCATTTTTTTGTCGAAGACAAGGACGACTTGGTGGACATCGTCGCTAACGACCCACTCATCGGTTGGATCCCGGTGCCGCCCGAAGGCTATGAAGTTGCCGGTGTCAACGTTGTTGTACGTCTGCGGCGCAAGAGATAACGCTAAACACATCGCGGGTACGCGCGAAGCCTTCTGCAGTGCATTCCTCGCGGCGGGAATGCTGCGGATGGATAAGCCACGCCGGCGCGCCAATCAGCCGATTTCACATATGGTATCTGATGGTGAGAAAAGCGCTCAGCGGTTCGCCCACATAGGCGCCCGCCTCATTGGCGGCGATGAAATAGCGGGCGTTGGTGAGATTCTTCACGTTGAGGATCACGTCCCAAGTCGGTGACAGATAGCCTATCTCCGCATTGAGGACCGTCGCGGCCGGGATCGAGTTTACGTTCGTGTTGTCGCTGTAGCTTTTGTCCTGGTAATTGATTCCGGCGCCAACCTGAAAGCCGTGAATCCCGCCGATCGCGAAGTCATAGGTCGTCCAGAGATTGGCGAGATAGCGCGGCACGCCCTGCGGCGCATGGTCGAGAACCGTGGACTGCACTGCCGTCTGCGGGCTTGCGGTCACGATGGGATCCATGGCCGTGGCATTCGCCAGCACGTGCCATTGCTCGGTGACTTTGGCGTCAAGTGACGCTTCGACGCCATCGGCCCGGTAGGCATCATAGGCAACGGCCTCGTTGCCATCCGCGTCGGTGAAGGTTGTCGCGACGTTGTCGCGATAAACGCGAAACACCGCGGTGTTCAACACGATCCTGTCATTGAGAAAGCCGAACTTCAGCCCGCCTTCGTATTGCAGCGCGGATTCGGCGGGGCCAATGCCTTGCTGCACGTTCTCGGAGTTGAAGTTTGAGAGCCAGCTTTTTGAAGCGCCGGCGTAGGGCGAGACCCAAGGCGTGAGCTTGTAGAGCGCGGCGATGTTCCAGCTTACCGGTTGCTCCTTCTGGTCCTCTTCCTCACCGGCGATTATCGGCTGGCCGTTGCTGTTGAAGGCGCCAGGAGCAAGGTTGGGCGGCGTGCTGGTGACGCTCGTCGGCACTGTGATCAACGGCAGCAGCGACGTATCCCACCAGTCCTGCCGGACACCGGCGCGCACCTTGAACCGGTCTGTGACATCGATCTGGTCCGTCGCGTAGGCACTGAGATAGGTGGCCAGCAGATGATCGTCGTCGCACGAATGCTTGGCGTCGCAGAGAAAAGTGACGCTGCCGGGTGTTTCGGGCGGCGCCGGCGCAAAGGCGTTGATGTTCGGCAGGTCGGCCGTTTCCCGCTCGGTGTCCATGGTCTGATGCACGGCTTCAAACCCGGTCAGAAGCGTGTGCCCCACCGATCCGGTATGAAAAGTCCAGACCGGCTCGAACTGATAGTCGAAGGTGTTGTCGAGATCATCCTGCTCGCGAAGCTGCCGGCCTGTGACGATGCCCGCTGCATTGATCGAAGTGCTGGTGCTGTCGCCGTTCCTTTCAAGGTCGATCATGCGGTAGGTGT